>JAZQRG010000493.1:0-10672 GCA_045629445.1 Mycetocola sp.
GGGCCCAGTGTCCACACACCAAGCCCCGCCCCTAAAACGGTGGCGGGCGTTGTTCGTCGTACGGAGCGGGTGACGCCGAGGCTCCGAATCAGCGGGCGCTAGTAGTTGCGTTCACCCTCGTCGTCATCGTCGTCATCCGACTCGTCGTCGTCATCGTCATCATCCGACTCGTCGTCGGCATCATCATCCGACTCGTCGTCATCATCGTCATCCGACTGGTCGCCATCGTCATCATCGTCGTCGTTGTCCGACTCATCGTCGTCGTCAGAACCTGAGTCGTCAATCTCGTCGACATCGACACCATCGACGTCACCGGCATGAAGAATGCTGTACTCGTCTTCGTCTTCTTCTTCGTCCTCGAGTTCCAGCTCCGCGGCAGCCTCGGCGAGAATGCGAGACTGAACCTCAGCGGCTTCCTGGGTGGCACGATAGTCGGCGAGTCGGTCGGACCACGGCACCCATTCCGGTGCGAGCAAGGCGTTCTCGCCGGGCATCATTTCGGTCTCGAGCACCTGCGGCGCACCGTCATCGACGCGTGCGAGCGTCACGGACCAGTTCCAGCCCGGGTAGCCGGGAAGTGTGCTGGCGAACAGCAGGGAGAGGACGTGATCGTCTTCAACGATGTGACCGGCGGGAGCACCGATCGTCGACGCGGGGGTGACCTTCAGCAGTGCGTCCCGAGCAACATCGACGGCGGCGAGAAGCACGTCGTCGGCAACGGGCGCAGCCTTGGGGGTTTCCGGTTCCGCCGCAGCGGTCTCGACTGCTACCGACTCCTCATTCGCTTGACCAGCGGATGCCACGTCGTCACCGGCATCCGTGTGAATGTCAGCGTCGAGAGTATCGGCGGTCGCGCTCGTGGCGGGCGCGGTCGGTTCGTCGGAAACAGTCGCGCTGGCATCCGCTTCGGTAAACGTTTCTGTGTCCGCCGACGCTGAATGGGCATCCACCTGTGGCACCTCGGTCGCGGACGTGCCGCTGTTCGAGGCACCGACTCCGGGTGCATCGATGGTCGGAGGGGGTGTCGAGGGGTCCGTCGCGGAGTTCTCGGCGGTGTTCATCGGAGTGCTCCTTGTAAAAAGACGGCGGGCCCAGCCTGGTGCAGCGATCACGCGTCCAGTTCGTCGGCCACCCGGCGCAACAGTTGTGCGACCTTCCGGCTGTGTGCGTTATCGGGGTAGCGACCCTTGCGGAGGTCTCCGCCAAGGCCGTCGAGCAGCTTGACGAGGTCTTCCACAATGATGGCCATGTCGTCGGCGGGCTTGCGCTTGAGCTTGACCAGGCTCGGGGGTGCGTCGAGAACGCGCACCGAGAGCGCCTGTACTCCGCGCTTTCCATCGGCGACACCGAATTCGAGTCGTGTACCGGCCTTGACCGAGGTCACGCCGGCGGGCAGAGCTGACGCGTGCAGGAAGACTTCCTGTCCGTCATCGCTCGAGATAAAGCCGAAGCCTTTCTCGTCGTCGTAGAACTTAACCTTGCCGGTGGGCATGGACTCAACCTCGCAGTAGTAGACACGCCGGCGAACCGGCGAGGGGTGCAATCGCCGCGGCAGGAAGCCGAACGACGAGCGGGTATTCTGCCCCCGCACCTCAAGCTTAGAGCGTTGGGCATCCAGCCCGTTCTGCCGGATTCCGCCTGGAGCGATATCCTGAGGAGCGTGACCGATAATAATCCGCAGAACGTCAGCCGTTTCGAGCGAGTTCTCGCGTATATGCTGCTCGCGCTCGTCGTGTTCTCCGTCGGCACCTTCCTCGCCATCATCATCGGAACCTGGCAGGGCATGGGATCGAATGACTTCGCCGGCGGCATCTGGCCGGTGGTCGTTATGGTGCCCTATATCGGACTCCCGCTGGCATTCGTCCTGCTCATTACCCTGATGATCACGAGCGCGATTCGACGCTCCCGCGAAAACAAGCGCACGACGCCTCAGCGCTGATACCCGCGGCTGCTGCTCATGACAGACATTATGACTCTCGCAGCCAGCCTTCACGCGCGGGATGACGCATCCCTCGACCGTCTCCTCACCCGTCGCCCGCTCGCTCCACGCGAACGGGTCAAGGACTTCTTCGACCTCGCGGAGAGTCTTCTCGATCCGGCCGCGATCCGCTCGACCCTTCAGCACCTCGACCGGCACACGCTCGCTGTCCTCGCTGCCGCGACGACGGAGCCCCTCAGCGCACAGGAACTCGCGGATCGCATCGGGACGATGACGCCGGAGCAGGTCGAAGATCGCGCGACTTTCGCTGTCGACGGTGCGTTCCTGATCAGAACCGAGAGCGGTTTTGCTGCCCTCACCGCCGTCACCGCTGTGCTCGACAGCTGGCCGAAAACAGGCTTGCCCGGCCTGACCGAACTGGCAACAGGACTCCCGCCGGTCGCGTCTTCACAACGGCCGGCGGCATCCGTGCACTCGACCGACCTCGCTGCCGCCGAGCACGCTTTTCAGGCGACCATGGCCACCGCTGAGCTCGTCGTCGAGATGCTCGCCCACCCTGTTCGTGAACTCGGAAAGGGCGGGCCCGCGCTGCCGGAGCGGCGACGACTGGCACACGCAATGCAGGTCGACGGGTCCGCTGTCGACAGCTACCTCGACCTGGCCGTTCGCAGCAAACTTGCGGCGCACGAACCGGGCGGCTGGTACCCGACGCCCCTCGGTGAAACCTGGCTCACAGAGACGACGGCCGACCGCTGGGCCACCCTCGCGGGCGCCTGGCTCGAGGCCATCCCACAGGAAGTTCGCGCCGTGCTCGGCGCGAGACCCGAGTGGGGCAACGCGCTTCACGCCTACGCCCGCTGGATGTATCCCGCTGGTGGTGAGTGGATCCGGGCTGAAGTCGAACGGGTTCAGGCGCACGCCCGACTGCTCGGCATCACAAGCGGGCCATCACCAACAGAGCAGATGCTCAGCACGCCCGGTTCCGAACTCCTCGCAGCGGATGCCACTGTCGCAGCACACGCGATGGCTCACCTCTTCCCCGCCCACGTCAGCCAGGTTTATCTCCAGCACGACCTCTCGATCATCGCGCCAGGACCGCTGCAACCCGACCTCGACCAGCGATTGCGAGCTTTTGCCGACCTCGAGAACCGCGCCCAGGCGTTCAGCTACCGTCTGTCGCCTGCGAGCGTTAACCGGGCGCTGTCGTCAGGCAGCTCTGCCGATGAGATGCTCGCCTTCCTCGAAAAGATCTCGCTCACCGGCATCCCGCAGCCGGTTCACTACCTCATTTCACAGGCCGCACAGCGGTTCGGCACGATTCGCGTCGGTGCGGTTTTGCCTGGCACCCACGATCCTGAGGTCCAGAGTTACGTGCGCTCCTCCGACAGCGCGATGATCGGGCTGCTCGACGTTGACCAGACCCTCACCCCGCTCGGCCTTCGCCGGAGTGGCGAACACCGTCTGGTGAGCCGTTTCGACTTCGAGGTCGTGTTCTGGGCGCTCAGCGACGCCCGGTATCCCGTCGCCGCGGAGAATTCGGATGGCGCGTTGATCAGTCTGCGGCGGCAGCGGACGTCGCACCAGCCACGGGTACAGACAGTTCCTGACCACTCGGCGCTCATCGAGGAGCTGCGCTCGGCTGAATTCGGGTCGCCGGGAGACTCGCGCCAGGCCTGGCTGGCTCGGTTGCTCGACGCAGCCATCCGCGCGAAGCAGACCGTCACGATCACCGTGCAGGTCCCGAACTCGGGCACCCTGGAGTTCGTTCTCGAACCGACCGGTGTTTCAGGCGGACGCCTGCGCGGCAGGGACAAGCGCTCGGATATCGAGCGCACTCTCCCGCTGTCGAGCATTCTCGAACTGAAGTAGAGTTCTGGTCCCGTTCTCAGCCAGCCGCTATAGGGTTGCTAGTTATGTCTGATGGCCCACTGATCGTCCAGAGTGACCGCACGGTTCTCCTCGAAGTTGCTCATCCCCTCGCCGAGGACGCACGTCACGACCTCGCCGTGTTCGCCGAGCTCGAGCGCGCGCCAGAACACATCCACACCTACCGGATCACACGACTCGGATTGTGGAACGCGCGAGCGGCCGGCCACCGTGCGGAAGACATGCTCGAGACGCTCGAGAAATACTCGAAGTTTGCGATCCCGCAGACAGTCTCACTCGACATCGCCGAGACCGTATCTCGCTATGGGCGGCTGATCATCGAGCGCAACGACGACAAACAGCTCGTACTGCGGTCAACGGATGAGGCCGTGCTGACCGAAATCGCCGCATCCAAACGGATCGCGCCACTCCTGATCGGACACCCGTCACCAGACACCTACCTCGTGGATGCCTGGGCGCGCGGTCAGCTCAAGCAAGAGCTCGTCAAACTCGGCTGGCCCGCAGAGGACCTCGCCGGCTACACCCCGGGGACACCACATCAGATCGATCTCCGCGAGGAGGACTGGCACCTCCGTGGTTACCAGCAGAAGGCGATCGACAACTTCTTCGAGGGCGGCTCTGGCGTTGTCGTGCTTCCCTGCGGCGCCGGGAAGACCCTCGTCGGGGCGGGCGCTATGGCGACGGCGAAGACGAACACCCTGATCCTGGTCACGAACACCGTGTCTGCGCGCCAGTGGCGCGACGAGTTGCTGCGGCGAACGAGCCTCACCGACGAGGAAATCGGCGAATACTCCGGCCAGGTCAAGGAAGTGAAGCCGGTCACCATCGCCACGTATCAGATCCTCACGGCCAAGCGGAAGGGCGAATACGCGCACCTCGCGCTCCTCGACGCGATGGACTGGGGACTCGTCGTGTACGACGAGGTCCATTTGCTTCCCGCTCCGGTGTTCAAGCTGACCGCAGAACTTCAGGCGCGGCGTCGCCTCGGGCTGACGGCGACGCTCGTGCGCGAGGACGGCCGGGAGGGCGATGTGTTCAGCCTCATCGGCCCGAAGCGGTTCGACGCGCCGTGGAAGGAGATCGAGGCGCAGGGCTACATTTCACCGGCGAGTTGTTATGAGGTGCGGATCGACCTGCCCCAGTCTGAGCGTCTGACCTACGCCGCCGCCCAGGACGACGAGCGTTACCGTCTTGCCGCGACAGCGCCGGCGAAACTCGATGTCGTCAAGGATCTCGTTGCCCGCCACGAGGGTGAGCGGATTTTGGTCATCGGGCAATACCTCGACCAGATCGACGAGCTGGCGGAGGAACTCGGCGCACCGAAGCTCACCGGCGCGACCCCTGTCGACGAACGCGAGCGTCTGTTCCAGGCGTTCCGCCTCGGCGAGATCACCGTGCTTGTCGTGTCGAAGGTCGCCAACTTCTCCGTCGATCTTCCCGAGGCGACGGTTGCGATCCAGGTGTCAGGATCCTTCGGGTCCAGGCAGGAAGAGGCACAACGCCTCGGACGACTGCTCCGCCCCAAGGAATCGGGCTTGTCTGCGAACTTCTACACGCTTGTCGCGCGCGACACCGTTGACCAGGACTTCGCGCAGAACCGGCAGCGGTTCCTCGCCGAGCAGGGTTACAGCTACACGATTCTCGACGCCACAGCCCTCGCGGCCTGAACCTCAGCTCGGGTCTTCTCCCGAGGTGGTGCGCGCCCGGACGTACCGGAGAAGCAGGGTGCCATCCGATACGAGCGCCGAGGCGAGCTCCAGATTCCTGGGCGCACCCGTCGGATCGCCGCCGACGATTCGCGGCGCGCCGGGCCCCTCGAGGATCGGCGAGACCGTCAGGCAGAGCTCGTCGACCGCGTCATCCCTCACCAGGTCGGCGAACAGTTGCGGACCGCCCTCACTGTGCATCTGGAGCAGGCCGCGCTCAGCGAACAGGTCCCGCATCCGCGCGGTGTCGACCCGGGCGCGACCGGCGACGACAACATCGGCAACAGCGGCAAGCGCCTCCACCCGTTCACGCGACGCGTTCTCCACGGTGACAACGATCGGGCGAACGGGAGCATCGGTGAAGATGGGTGACGTCGGGTCGAGGTCCAGGCTCGCCGAGACGAGAGCAAAAACCGGATGCTCCGCCATACCGTGCACTAACCGCCACTCGGCAGCGTCACGGTCTACCCGCATCGGTCCGTAACCTTCAGAGCGAACCGTACCCGCCCCGACAATAACGACGTCACAGAGACGCCGGAGAAGATCGAAAACGCGACGGTCGGCATCCGATCCGAGCCCGCCAGACAGTCCTTTGCTCGTTGCCGCGCCGTCGACGCTCGAGACGAAGTTGACGCGGAGCCACGGCGCTGACGGGTCCGGAGGAGCGTACAACGCGAGGATCTGCTCATCGTCAAGGTCGCCCGTTTCACCCTGCAGCAGTGTGATCCGCGGTTCAGTCATTGCGCTCACCCATGTTGTGGCGGAGGTATGCCGGCTCACGAAACCCGAGGATCGCCTCGGCCATCCTGGCGGCGTCTACGGCGGGTCGAACGTTGTGCATCCGGATGATTCTCGCCCCGTTCATGATCGCGGCAACGGCTGCGGCGAGCGACCCTGCGACGCGATCTCCGCGGTCCCTGTCGAGCGTTTCGCCGATGAAGTCCTTGTTCGAAACTGCCGCAAGAGCTGGATATCCGAGCGCGGCGATCTCGCTGAACCGCCGGGTGAGCTCGAGCGAGTGGAGGGTGTTCTTGTTGAGGTCGTGGCCAGGATCGACGATGATGCGCTCGGCGGGGATACCGGCTGCACGGGCGACGTCGGCCTGGCTGGCGAGAAAAGCGGCCACGTCGGCCACGACGTCACCGTAGGTCGGCGTAGCGAATGCCGTTCGTGGCTCGGCGAGGCTGTGGGTGATGACGACTCCCGCTTTGCTGTCGGCGATCACTCGGGCCATCTCGGGGTTACGAAGCCCTGTCGTGTCGTTGATGATGTCAGCGCCAGCCGAGATGCTTCGGCTCGCGACCTCGGGCTGATACGTGTCCACCGAGATCATCACGTCGGATTCCGACCGAATGGCGGCGATGACCGGAACGACCCGATCGATCTCCTCGGCGACCGGCAATTCCGGTCCTGGGGCAAATGGGGTGCCACCGATGTCGATGATGTCGGCGCCGTCCGCGACGGCAGCGAGCGCCGCGGCGACGGCGGAATCGAACGCGAAGGTGCTCCCCGAGTCATAGAACGAATCCGGCGTGCGGTTAACCACGGCCATCACAGCGACACGGTCGGAGAAATCGAAGGCCTTCGGCCGCTCCGGCGACGAGCCTGATGGCGTTCGGGCAGCGCTCCAGCTGGGGTCGGTCATACCACCCATGCTGCCGCACATAGCCATAACTTGGCCGCGAGGCTCGCCCATCCACCGCTGCCCCACCGAGATGTCTCAGAAACATCTCAGGGAATACGCAGATACTGGAATCATGACTGGACCACGAATTCTCATCGTCGATGACGAACCGAACATCCGCGACCTGCTCACCACAAGCCTCCGCTTTGCTGGCTTCGCTGTGAGGGCCGTGGGAAATGGCGCCCAGGCCATCTCCGCTGTCCTGGAAGAAGAGCCTGATCTCATCATTCTTGACGTCATGCTCCCCGACATGAACGGCTTCGGTGTCACGAAGCGGCTACGTTCCGCCGGATACACCGCCCCCATCCTTTTCCTCACCGCGAAGGACGACACCGAGGATAAGATCATGGGGCTCACCGTCGGTGGTGACGACTACGTGACGAAACCGTTCAGCCTCGACGAGATCGTCGCCCGCATTAAGGCAATCCTCAGGCGCACAATGCATGCTGATGAGGATGCCGTCATTCGCGCCGGCGAGCTCACCATGGATCAGGACACCCATGAGGTTCTCGTTGGTGAGACGCCGATCGAACTCAGTCCGACCGAGTTCAAGTTGCTTCGCTACCTCATGCTCAACCCCAACCGGGTTCTGAGCAAAGCGCAGATCCTTGACCACGTGTGGGAGTACGACTTCAACGGCGATGCCGGCATCGTCGAGAGCTATATCTCCTACCTCCGCAGGAAGCTGGACCAGTTCTCGACAGAACCCCTCATCCAGACCAAACGCGGGTTCGGCTACATGCTGAAAACGGCGAAGGCATAATCGAACGGTGTAATGCACGATTCAGCAGCCGAGTGGTGGAACGCGATTTCACTCCGGACGAAAATCACCGGCGTCACGGTTCTCGTGCTTGCCTTCGGACTTGTGGTCGCCGGCGTCGGCACCATGACGATGCTGCGACCCGCCCTCGAGGGCAAAGTCAACGCCGACCTGATTGCGGCGGCTCAGGCACCAACCCCGCCCGGCTTCCTTGACCTCGACGCTGGTGCGGCAGAAGACGCCAGCGACATGGTTCAGGATGCCGTTTCATCGGACTACTACACCGCCGTCTACGACGCAGACGGCCGGCTGCGCGCCGCCACCTGGCAGAATCGCGACAGGGACAACCTGCCGAAAATACCGACCACGGTCAGTCTGGCGGCCGCCCTTGAACAGGGTGAACGGATCTTTGAACTCCGGACGGCCGATCAGAAGGAACTCTTCCACGCTGTCATCGTTCCTTATCAGTGGAACCACCAGGGTGACATGGGGGTCGTTCTCGTCGCCGTGTCAATGCGCGAGACCGACACGATCATTGCGACTCTCTTCACGATCTTCTTTGGCTTTGGACTCGGCGTCATCATTCTTGGCGCCCTCCTCACCCGGGTGCTCGTCACAAGTACCTTCCATCCACTGCGCGAGGTAGAACGCACGGCCGCGGCGATTGCCGACGGCGACTTCAGCCAGCGGCTCTCGGTGTCGACGCCGAACACCGAGGTCGGACGCCTGAACCGTTCGCTCAACACCATGCTGAACCGGATCGACCGCGCATTCTCCGATCGCGCCAGGACGATTGACCAGATGAGGCGCTTTGTCGGCGACGCGAGCCACGAACTCCGAACCCCGCTCGTCAGTGTGCGCGGATATGCAGAGCTGTACCGGATGGGCGCACTTCAGACGCCGGAGGACATCGCGAAGGCGATGGACCGGATTGAGAAGGAAGCCATCCGCATGGGTGGGCTCGTCGAGGACCTCCTCGAGCTCGCCCGCCTCGACGAGACCAAGCCCATGGTCCTCGAACCCGTCGACCTCTCCCCCATCGCTCGAGATGCGGCACTCGATGCGAGCGCATCAGCGCCCGACCGCGTCATCCGCGCGATTGTCGACACTCCGCCCCAGGAGATGTCCCCCGTGCCCGTGCCGGAAAAGACCGACGCTCCTACTCCGGTGACCAAACCACAGGCCACGACCGAATCACCGGCAACCGGTCCCATCGCGTTCGCGGGAGCCACCCTCGCCAGGCTTCGGGCCCGTCGGCCACGCAAGGCAGATTCGGACGGCGTTGTCGTCACCAGTGACCTGCCCGCCATCCAGGTCTCGCCACTGCCCGAGGTCCCGGCAGTCGTCCTCGGTGAGGAGAACAAACTCCGCCAGGTTGTGACAAACCTCATCGGAAACGCAATTCGGTTCACACCAGCCGGGAGTCCCCTCGAGATTGCCGTATCGGCGAATCCGATCACTCGCACGGCCACTATTGCCGTCATCGACCATGGCGAGGGCGTCCCGCCGCAAATCCGCGAGAAAATCTTCCAGCGCTTCTGGCGCGCCGATTCCTCGCGCGCCCGCGAGACCGGCGGTTCAGGCCTCGGACTCGCCATCGTCTCGTCGATCGTCGCAGCGCACAACGGATCGGTGAGCGTAACTGAGACGCCAGGCGGCGGAGCAACCTTCCGGGTCACTCTCCCGCTGTATACCGCCGACGTCCCTGCGAACCTCGACGAAACTGCGCCAGCGGAACCGGCCACGAGCGCGCAGTAGCCCTCCCTCACACCCCGGCCAGGCCGCGTGCCTCTCCCCAACACTGTCAGCCGGCTTCTCTGCCTCCTCCAGCGGCATACTGTCGAGTCCTCCGGTCGCCCTGACCGGGATCTCACACAGGCATTGAGGAGGACACACCGTGACCAGGTATCAGGTCGACAGCGACATTGTCATGGGAACGACGGCGAGGGTTCGCGGCACCATCGACACCATCCAGAGCGACGTCGCCGGGCTGCTCAGCCAGCTCACCGAGCTCCAGAGCACGTGGACAGGAGAGGCCTCCGTCGCGTTCCAGGGGGTCGTTGCCGACTGGCGGGCAACACAGCAGCGCGTCGAGGAGAGCATCACGACGATCAACCAGGCACTGGGGCGGGCAGGCACGCAGTACCAGGAGGTCGAACGCGGCAACGCGGATCTCTTCCGGATCGGCTGACGGCCACGAGAGCTTAAAGCACAACTGGGCGCCTCCGTGAGGAGACGCCCAGTTGTTGTGTTCTGTGTCGGACTAGAAGTCCATGCCACCGGTCGGGTCGCCGGCAGGAGCCGGGTTCTTCTCCGGCTTGTCGGCGACGACGGCCTCGGTGGTGAGGAACAGGCCTGCGATCGACGCTGCGTTGAGCAGTGCCGAGCGGGTGACCTTCACCGGGTCGTTGATGCCGGCGGCGAGCATGTCAACGTACTCACCGGTTGCGGCGTTGAGGCCGTGTCCGACGGGCAGGTTGCGCACCTTGTCCGCAACAACGCCAGGCTCGAGGCCAGCGTTGAGTGCGATCTGCTTGAGCGGCGCGTCGATGGCAACGCGAACGATGTTCGCGCCCGTTGCCTCGTCACCCGTGAGCTCGAGCTTCTCGAATGCGGTCTTGCCAGCCTGGATGAGGGCAACGCCACCACCGGCGACGATGCCTTCTTCAACGGCAGCCTTCGCGTTGCGGACGGCG
>JAZQRG010000494.1:0-13918 GCA_045629445.1 Mycetocola sp.
TTCAGCGAGCTCGTCCTGCCGCTTGCGCGGGATGGGACGGAACCAGCCACGATCGGCCTGGAGGGCAAGCGCGATGTTGTCGCGGACGGTGAGTTCGTCGACGATTCCTTCTTCGCGACGGTTCTCACTCGAGTAGATAATTCGGTCACGGATCGACTGCCTCGGTGTGCGAATTCGGGTGGGTTTTCCGGCGACCTCAAGAGTGCCGACATCCGCTCGATCGACGCCAGAGAGCACGCGGGCGAGCTCGGTGCGGCCCGAGCCGAGCAGCCCGGCGAGGCCGACAACCTCGCCCTCGAAGATGGCCAGGTCGGTTGGCTCGACGGATCCCTTGCGGCCGAGGCCGGTCGCGCGAACGTACGGGGTGAGTTCCACCTCGTCGATGCTCTGGAGTTTGGTCTTGCGCTCAAGGTCCTCAAGCACGGTGAGTTCCTTGCCGATCATCTTCTGCACCAGTTCGATGCGAAGGATTTCCTCGGTCAGGTACTCGCCGACGAGTTTGCCGTTTCGCAGGACGGTCAGTCGGTCGGAGATCTCGTAGACCTGGTCGAGGAAGTGCGAGACAAAGAGGATTGCGACCCCATCATCCTTGAGTTCACGGATGATCCGGAACAGCTCCTGTACCTCGTCGGCGTCAAGGCTCGACGTTGGTTCGTCGAGAATCAGCACCCGCGCATTGATGTCCGTCGCCCGCGCGATGGCGACGAGCTGCTGCACAGCAAGAGAGTGGGAACCCAGCCTCGAGTTGGGATCGATGGTGAGGTGAAGCTTCTCCAGGAGTTCAGCGGCGCGCGCCCTCGTTGCCTTCCAGTCGATGAGCCCGAATCGGCGCGGTTCCCGGCCGAGCATGATGTTCTCGGCCACCGTGAGGTTGGTGAGGAGGTTGACCTCCTGATAGACCGTGGAGATCCCAGCGGCCTGCGCTTCGGCGGTCGTTGAGAATGCCACCTGTTCGCCGCCGAGCGTGATGACGCCGCTGTCGATGCGGTACACCCCCGTCAGCGCCTTGATGAGTGTGGATTTGCCCGCCCCGTTCTCGCCGAGGAGGGAGTGCACCTCACCCGGGAACATGCGGAAGCTGACGCCGTCGAGTGCCTTCACCCCCGGAAACTCGATGGAGATGTTCTCCATGCTGACGGCTGGCTGCTGCTCGGTCATGACCCTGCTCTCTGCGCTGAGTGATGGGGAATGCTGGTGGTGCGGATTCCGGGGCCGGACTGTGCCAGACGGCCCCGGAACCCGCGTGGTCCCTAGTACTGGCGGTCGGGAAGAGCTTCGACCGCCTGCTCCTGGGTGAAGGTGGTCTCCTCGGTGATGATGCGCTTCTCAACGTCTTCACCGGCGACGACCTTCTCGACGATCTCGACGAGCTGGTCGCCCAGGAGGGGCGAGCACTCAACAATAAAGTTGATCTTGCCGTCGGCGAGCGCTTGCATTCCGTCCTTGACGGCATCCACAGTGACGATCTTGATGTCGGTCCCCGGCACCATGCCCGCGGCCTCAATAGCCTCGATCGCGCCGAGTCCCATGTCGTCGTTGTGTGCGTAGATCACGTCGACGTCGGGATTCGACTTGAGCAGCGCCTCGGTGACCTGCTTGCCGCCCGCACGGGTGAAGTCACCCGTCTGCGACGCGACCACCTCGAACTTCTCGTCTGCGGCGATGACGTCAGCGAACCCTTCGGCACGGTCGAGCGCGGGAGCCGCTCCTGTCGTTCCCTCGAGCTGAATGATGTTCACCGGTTCGGTGGTTCCCGAGTACTCCTCGACCAGCCACTCGCCGGCCTTCTTGCCTTCCTCGATGAAGTCCGAACCAAGGAAGCTCACGTAGAGCGAGTCGTCCTCGCTGTCGACGGCGCGGTCGGTCAGGACGACCGGAATCTCGGCGTCCTTCGCTTCCTTCAGCACGGCATCCCACCCGGATTCGATGACGGGCGAGAACGCGATGACGTCGACACCCTGCTGGATGTACGAGCGGATCGCCTTGATCTGGTTCTCCTGCTTCTGCTGGGCGTCGGAGAACTTGAGCTCGATGCCCGCGTCCTTGAACGCCGACTGGATGTCCTTGGTGTTCGCGGTGCGCCATCCACTCTCGGCGCCGACCTGGGCGAAGCCGACGATGATCTCGCTCGGGTCTTTGGGGCCCTCCGCCGAGCCGCCGCCCGACTGGGCGCAACCGGTGAGGGCGAGGAGCAGTGCCCCCGCTGCAGCCACTGGGCCGAATAACTTCTTCACAACCAAACCTCCTTGTTCGGCCGGCGCGACGGGTGCTCTGTCGGCTGCCGGTTGACCAGTCCGTTCTGGTCATGGCTGCGATGTTAGCGCTCACAATCGCGGGCGCACAACAGCTCATCCGAAGTCCGTTACCAAATTGTGAGCGATCACAGTTGGTGCGAGTCACGCACAGGACGAGCGGATGCCGCTGGTCGGCAACGCCCGCGTCGCACGTCGCGAGGTCGCTGAGCCGGCAACCCACACGCCTCAGGCGCACTTCGGGAGGTAAAACCGGGTGGCCAGACCTGCATGGCGCGCCGACCCCTCGTTTTTCCCCCCGACGCGACGGCACACCCCCCGGCCACCGGCCAGCATCCGTTGCCGACGTTCCGCGTCACCCAGGCTGCAACCCACACGCCTCAGGTGCATTTCGGGAGGTAAAACCGGGAGGCCAGACCCGTATGGCGCGCCGACCCCTCGTTTTTCCTCCCGACGCGACGGCACACCCCGTTCAGCTCCGCGGCGCGCTTAACGAGAGAAGCGGATGCCGCCGGCTGGCAGCATCCGCTTCATTCGTCGCGCGTCGACCCGGGCTAGAACCCCTGCGCGAGCCGGTAGTACGCGTTGTTCCAGCGCACCTCGCGCGCGAAACCGTCGAGGGTCGTGTCATTGTCGATCACGAGCAGCTCGGTGCCGGCCATCTCCGCAAAGTCGCGGAAGACATCCACGCCGACGGCGGTCGACATGACCGTGTGGTGCGCAGCGCCGGCGGTGAGCCAGGCCGTGGCGGAAACGGCGAACGACGGCTGCGGCTTCCACACGGCGCGACCAACCGGGAGCTTCGGCAGCGCTTCAGCCGGCTCGATGACATCAACGACGTTCGCGACGAGTCGGAACCGATCGCGCATGTCACTCATCGCGACCACGACAGCTGGGCCCGGGTCAGCGGTGAAGACGAGCCGAACCGGGTCGGCCTTGCCGCCGATGCCGAGCTCGTGAATCTCAAGCGTCGGCTTCGCGGTCGTGAGCCCCGGGCTGACCTCGAGCATGTGCGCACCGAGGATCTGCTCCTCCCCCGGCACCAGGTGGTAGGTGTAGTCCTCCATGAGCGACGCGCCACCGGGCAGGCCTGCACCCATAACGGATGCCGCACGCACGAGCACAGCGGTCTTCCAGTCACCCTCAGCGCCGAAGCCGTAGCCCTCGGCCATGAGCCGCTGCACCGCGAGGCCCGGCAGCTGCGTGAGCGCACCGAGGTCTTCGAAGGACGTCGTGAACGCGCCGAAGCCACCCTCCTCGAGGAACGACCGCAGGCCAATTTCGATGGCTGCGCCGTCACGCAGCGAGGAGTGGCGGTCGCCACCCTTCCGCAGTTCGGGCACGACGTCGTAGAGCTCTTCATACTCGGCAACGAGCGCATCGATGGCACTCTCCGAAGCCGCAGCGACGGCATCCGCCAGTTCATTCACGCCCCAGGTGTTGACCTGAACGCCGAACTTCAGCTCGGCCTCGGTCTTGTCGCCCTCGGTGACGGCGACGTAACGCATGTTGTCACCGAAACGGGCGAGCTTGAGCTCGTGGGTCGCTGCCCAGCCCGCTGCCGCGCGCATCCAGGTACCGACCTGCGCGGTGACGGCGGGGTTGGAGACGTGGCCGACGACGGTCTTGCGCGCGACTCCGAGCCGGGTCTGGATGTAGCCGAACTCACGGTCGCCGTGCGCGGCCTGGTTGAGGTTCATGAAGTCCATGTCGATGCTCGACCACGGCAGCGCCACGTTCGCCTGCGTGTGCAGGTGCAGCAACGGCTTCTGCAGCGCGTCGAGACCCGCGATCCACATCTTCGCCGGCGAGAAGGTGTGCATCCACGCGATGAGGCCGATGACCCGATCGTCGGAGTTGGCATCGAGCATCGCCCGCCGGATCGACGCGGAGTCCTTGAGCACCGGCTTCCACACGATCTTCACGGGGACATCGGATGCCGCGCCAAGCGTCCGCGCGATTTCCTGCGATTGCTCGGCGACCTGCTGGAGGGTCTCTTCGCCGTAGAGATTCTGGCTCCCGGTAAGGAACCAGACTTCGTAGGAGTCGAGCGAGGTGGTCAGCTTAGGCATGGAGGTCTCCTGAGGTGTCGGCGAGTGCGCCCTGCGGCGCCTGGCCGTAGACGTTCTGGTAGCGGTCGAACAGTGAATCGATGGCGGGCTGCGGGATCGGCACCGGCTCGCCGAGCTGGCGGGAGATGTGCACCGTGCGAGCAACGTCTTCCACCATGACGGCGGCCTTGACGGCATCCTTCGCGTCCTTGCCGATGGTGAACGGCCCGTGGTTCGCCATGAGGACCGCGCGGCTGCGGTGGCCGGTCAGGGTCTCGACGATGCCACGGCCAATCGAGTCGTCACCGATGATGGCGAACGGTCCGACCGGGATCTCGGCGCCGAACTCGTCGGCCATCGCGGTGATGACGCACGGGATCGGTTCATTGCGGGCAGCCCAGGCCACCGCATAGGTGGAGTGGGTGTGCACGACACCGCCGACCTCGGGCATATTCCGGTAGACGTATGCGTGTGCTGCGGTGTCGCTCGATGGCGAACGGTCAGACCCGGGGGTGCCTGGCAGGACATTTCCGTCGAGGTCGCAGAGGATCATATTTTCAGGCGCGAGGTCGTCGTAGCTCACGCCAGATGGCTTGATCACGAAGAGGTCGGCACCGGGCACGCGGCCGGAGACATTGCCGCCGGTCCAGACGACGAGGCCGTAACGGACCAGCTCGCCGTGGAGTTTGGCGACATCGGCCCGAACACGAGCGATCGCGACCTCGATTTCAGGGGAATGGGTGCTCACGCGAGAGCCTCTCTCTTGAGTTTGCGCAACCGGTGCATGACGTCGTTGCCGCCACGCCCGAAGTAGTCATGCAGTTCGCGGTATTCGGCAAAGAGCTTGTCGTATGCCTCAGCCGCCTTGTCGTCTGGCGTGAACACGTTTTTGTTCACCTTGCCCATCGCCTCGCCGGCTGCCCGCACGTCGGGGTATGCGCCCGCAGCGACAGCGGCATGGATGGCAGAGCCGAGCGCAGGGCCCTGGTCGCTCGCGATTGTTGAGATCGGCATCCGCAGAATGTTGGAGTAGGTCTGCATGAGGAATGGGTTCTTCTGCAGCCCGCCAGCGACGATGAACTCGGTCACGGGTACTCCCGAGGCATTGAAGGTCTCGACGATCACGCGCGTGCCGAATGCGGTCGCTTCGAACAGAGCGCGGTAGATCTCTTCGGTGCGGGTCGTCAGCGTCGTGCCGACCACAACCCCCGACAGTTCGTGGTCAACGAGAACCGAACGGTTGCCGGAGTGCCAGTCGAGCGCGACGAGACCGTGCGCACCGACCGGCTGGTCCTCGATGAGGCTCGTCAGGTACTGGTGGATGCTGAGGTCGGCTTCTTCCGCTGCCTCGTAGTACGACCCTGGGACCTGGTTCTTGACGTACCAGGCAAAGATGTCGCCGACACCGGACTGCCCGGCCTCATAGCCGAAGAGTCCGGCGACGATGCCACCATCGACGACCCCGCACATCCCCGGCACCTCGACCAGCTGATCGCTGTTCATCACGTGACAGGTCGACGTGCCCATGATCGCGACCATCTGACCGGGAAGAACTCCGCGCGCTGCTGGCGCGGCGACGTGGGCATCGACGTTGCCTACGGACACCGCGATGCCCTCCGGCAGTCCGGTCCACTCGGCGGCCTCAGCCGACAGGTAGCCAGCGGCATCGCCGAGCTGGCCAATCCGGTGCTCGAGCTTGGCCTCGACGAAGTCGGCAAAATCAGGGTTGAGCGCCGCGAGATACTCCTTGTTCGGGTACTCGCCGTCCTGATAGATGCCCTTGTACCCGGCGGTGCAGGCGTTGCGGACGTACTCGCCGGTGAGCTGCCACACGATCCAGTCGGCGGCCTCGACCCAGTGATCCATCCGGTCGTACAGCTCGGGGTCCTCCTCGAGCAGCTGCAGTCCCTTTGCGAACTCCCACTCGCTCGAGATCAGGCCGCCGTAGCGCGGAAGCCAGCTTTCGCCGCGGGATGCCGCCAGTTCGGTGATCCGGTCAGCCTGCGACTGCGCAGCGTGGTGCTTCCACAGCTTCACGTATGCGTGCGGCCGGTCGGCGAACTCCGGCAGCTCGTTGAGCGGGGTTCCATCGGTGAGCGTTGGCACCATGGTGCACGCGGTGAAGTCGGTGCCAATGCCGATCACGGCCGCCGGGTCGATTCCGGCAAGTTTCACGGCCTCGGGCACGGCCGTCTTGAGCACATCGACGTAATCCTGCGGCACCTGAAGCGCCCAGTCAGGTGGCAGTCGCTTGCCCGACGCCGCGAGCGTCGTGTCCATGACCCCGTGCGGGTAGTCGAGCACGGCGCTGGCGAGCTCGGCGCCGTCCGAGACGCGCACCACGACGGCGCGACCGGACAGGGTGCCGTAGTCGACACCGATTACATACTGCTCGGCTGGCTGCTGATCTGCGGGATCGGTCGTCATTGTCTCGACTCCTTTGTCTTGATCGCGCCCGGCTCCGGGCGCAAGTTGCTCTGTCACGTGCTTCTCAATTCTAACGTTGTAATCAGGTACGGATGCTGAGGGTTGCGAGGCCGCGGAGGGTCGCTTCCTCGCGGATAAGTTCGGCAGCGAGCCGGGTTCCACGCTGCAGCAGAATCCGGTCGCAGAGCCCGACGAGCTGGACCGGGTCCGCCGCTTCGAGAACGACGGCAGCACCGGCAGCGGCGACCGCTTCAAGGAGCGAACGCCGCGCCGCCCGTTCGGCCGGCCCGAGTCCTGAGAAGGGTTCGGTGATGAGAGCGACCCGTGGAGGAGTGGCAGCCCAGCCGGCAAGGACCTCGTTCATATCGGAGGTCGACGGTCGTGACCTGGCGCCTGGCAGAGCTTCGAGCAGCATGGACGGCGCCCGCCTCGGCGCGTAGTTCCGACGCGGGTCGATCAGTCCGGTCCGGGCGAGGCGAGCGAGCGACTCCCCGGAGACACTCGTCGGAATGCCGCCGATGAGGCCAACGTCGTAGCTCGGCGGGTGCTCCGAAATGAACAGCACCTGTGACGCGATTGCCTTCTCGATACTCGTGAGGTCGGCGAGAACGCCGTCGAGGTACACCTCGCCGCTTACCTGACCGCCGGATGACGCTCCGAAGATGCCGAGCACGAGGGCTTCGGCTCCCGCGAGGCCGACGATTTCACCGGACCGAACCGTCAGCGAAGCGTCCTCGACGACGGAACGACGGCGGTGGATGGGATGGGTCACGGTTATCCCTCTTGCCTCGAGGACGACCGGCCCGAGTACACGGTGGGCCGCGACAGGTTCATCTGCGTCACCGACCAGAAGGTCGACGAGTCTGGTGCTCGCCGTCGGTACCGCCGTTCCCGCAACCACTCCGTTTCGCACCACCATGACGGCATCCACGGGAACGGATGCCTGCGCCAGGTCGGCGAGGGCGACCACAGCGACGAGAACGGGTGCAACCAGGCTCGCCCGCGCGACGGCGGCGTACCAGCGTCGCGCGTCCCCGACACTGAGCGCGACCGACCGATCATCGATGAGGATGAGCGGCGGCTGCTTGGCGAGCGCCCGTGCGAGTTCGACGATGCGCTGCCCGACGGGGTCAAGCTCGAGAATGGGAGTGGCTGGCGCGACTGGAAGCCCGACGAGATCGAGCAGTTCACGCGCTCGGCGGTCGAGCTCCCGACGCCGTGGAAAGAACCCGCTCGCCGACTCGGACCCGAGCAGAACGTTGTCGCCGACAGTCTGGAAAGGGATGGTGAGTGACTCGGCCCCGATGTGCGGAACGCCGTCGACGTCGGGAACGCCGCCGAGCACGGCGACGATCCGTGCGCCGTTCGGCAGTTCGCCGGCGAGATGCATCCGGTTCTCTCTCCTGAAAATGGGACAAGCCCGGGCCGGCACGAAATGTGGCGACCCGGGCTACCTGTTACTTGCCGCCTGAGCGACGCTTGTTGTAGACGTCGAAGGCGACGGCGAGGAGCAGGACGAGGCCCTTGACGGCCTGCTGCCATTCGATTCCGAGCCCCAGGATCGACATTCCGTTGTTGGGCACACCGATGATGAGACCACCGATGATCGCACCACCGATGGTGCCGACACCACCCTGCACCGCGGCTCCACCGATGAAGGCGGCGGAGATCGCCTCGAGCTCGAAGCCATCTCCAGCCTTCGGGCCGGCGAGGTTGAGCCGAGCCGTGAAGATCAGACCGGCGAGCGCCGCGAGCACTCCCATGTTCACGAAGAGCAGGAAGTCGGTCTTGCGGGTCTTGATACCGGAGAGCTCAGCGGCGTGACGGTTGCCACCGATGGCATAGACGTGACGGCCGAAGACGCTGCGGTTCATGATGATGCCGTAGATCAGCACGAGAACAGCGAGCACGATGAGCGTCACGGGGATGCCCTTGTACGACGCGAGGGCGTAGGCGAAGAATCCGATCGCAGCGGTGATGAGCACAAGCTTGGCGACGAACCAGACCAGCGGCTCAACATCCTGCCCGTACTTCTGACGGCCGGCGCGGGTGCGGAACTGACCGACGATGAGCGCGACGACGGCAGCGGCCGCGACGATCAGTGTCAGCGGATCGAGATCAAAGTCACCGAAGAGGTCGCTCAGGAAGCCGTTTCCGAGTGCGCGGTATTCGGTGGGGAACGAGCCAATGTTGGCGTTACCGAGCACGACGAGAGCGAGTCCGCGGAAGATCAGCATGCCAGCGAGCGTGACAATGAACGCCGGTATGCCCACGTAGGCGATCCAGAAACCCTGCCAGACGCCGACAAGGGCTCCGATGCCGAGCGACAGGATGATCGACAGCCACCACGGGAGTCCCCACGTCACCGCGAAGACGCCGGAGCAGGCGCCGACGAAGGCCGCGACGGACCCGACCGAGAGGTCGATGTGGCCGGCGATGATGATCATCACCATTCCGATCGCGAGAACGAGAATGTATCCGTTCTGCACGATCAGGTTTGAGATGTTCTGCGGGCGAAGCAGGATGCCGTCGGTCACAACAGCGAAGAACAGCACGACCGCGAGCAACGCGATGAAGATACCGTTCTTGCCGAGGTCAGCGAGCAGGTGGCTGAGCCAGTTGGTGAACTTGTTGTCGACCGGATGAATCGCGCCGCCTGCTGCGGTTTCCTCGGTCACCGGTGTCTGGGTGTTTGACATGTCGGGGGTCTCCTTGGTGGTGCCGAGCGCGCTAGCGCGGCTTTTCCATGGTCATGAGCTTGAGAAGGGATTCCGGGTTTGCTTCGTCGATGGGAAGCTGGCCCGTGATGCGTCCCTCACTGAGGGCGTAGATGCGGTCGCAAATGCCGAGAAGTTCGGGCAGCTCGCTCGAGATCACGATGATGCCCTTGCCCTGGGCCGCGAGGGCGTTGATGATGGCGTAAATCTCGTACTTGGCGCCGACATCGATGCCGCGAGTGGGCTCATCGAGGATGAGGACCTCGGGGTCAGAGTAGATCCACTTCGACAGCACGACCTTCTGCTGGTTGCCGCCGGAGAGCTTGCTCGTCTTCGCCAGCACGGACGGTGCCTTGATGTTCATGCTCGTCCGGTAGCCGTTCGCCACCTTGTATTCCTCGTTGTCATTGACGAGACCATTGCTGGACAGCTTGTCGAGCGATGCCAGCGCGATGTTGCGCTTGATATCCTCGAGCAGATTGAGGCCGTAATACTTGCGGTCTTCCGTGGCATAGGCGAGCCCGTTGCCGATTGCTTCGGACACCGTGCGAGTTTTGATCTCCTCGCCGCGCATGAAGACCTTGCCCGAGATCTTGCTTCCGTAGCTGTGACCGAACAGGCTCATCGCGAACTCGGTCCGCCCAGCACCCATCAGGCCAGCGATACCGACGATTTCACCGGCGCGAACGTTGATGCTGACGTTGTCGACCATGACCCGTGTCGGGTCCTGCGGATGGTGCGCGACCCAGTCCTCGACGCGCAGGATCTCCTCGCCGATGTTCGGGGTGTGATCCGGATAGCGGTGCTCGAGGTCACGACCGACCATGTCCTTGATGATGCGTTCTTCCGTGACATCCGTCTTCTGGATTGTCTCGATCGACTTGCCGTCACGGATCACCGTGACGGTGTCTGCAACTTTTTTGATCTCGTTGAGCTTGTGGCTGATGATGATCGACGTGATTCCCTGTTCCTTGAGGTTCAGGATCAGGTCGAGCAGGTGATCGGAGTCTTCATCGTTGAGCGCAGCGGTGGGCTCGTCCAGGATGAGGAGTTTCACACGCTTGGAGAGCGCCTTGGCGATCTCAACGAGCTGCTGCTTGCCGACACCGATCTCGAGGATCTTCGTTGTCGGGTTTTCTTTCAGGCCGACGCGGGCAAGCAGAGCCGCCGCTTCCTGGTTGGTTTTGTTCCAGTCGATGAGGCCGAACGGGCCCGTCTGCTCGTTGTTGAGAAAGATGTTCTCGGCGATCGACAGGTAGGGGCTCAGCGCGAGTTCCTGGTGGATGATCACGATGCCCTTGGCCTCGGAATCCCGAATGTCCTTGAACTCGACGACCTCACCCTCGAAGACGATGTCGCCCGTGTATGTGCCGTGCGGGTATACCCCTGACAGCACCTTCATGAGCGTCGACTTGCCCGCCCCGTTCTCGCCACAAATGGCGTGAACGGTGCCCTGCTCCACGTCGAGTGTGACGTCTGACAGCGCTTTGACGCCCGGGAACGTCTTGGTGATGTTGCGCATCTCGAGGATGTTTGTGGTCACTTTCGCACCTTCTCCATACCAAACCTGCTTCATTGCACTCGAGCGCCGGTGGGGGAGAACATACTCCCCCACCGGCTTCGATGAAGAAAGGTTTTAGCCGATCTCTTCTTCGGTCCAGTAGCCGGACTCGACGAGCACCTCGTTGATGTTGTCCTTGACAACGATCTGCGAGTCGAGGAGGTACGACGGAACGACGAACTTGCCGTTGTCGTAATCCTCGGTGTTGTTGACCTCAGGCTCGTCGTCGTTCAGGACAGCAACGGTCATCTCAACGGCGGCTGTTGCCAGCTTGCGAGTGTCCTTGAAGATCGTCGCGAACTGCTCGCCCGAGTTGATCGCCTTGACCGAGTCGAGTTCAGCGTCCTGGCCAGAGATGGTCGGCCATTCCGCGCCCGTCGCGTAACCAGCATCGGTCAGAGCCGAGATGATTCCACGGGAGATTCCGTCGTACGGCGAGAGAACGCCGTTGACCTGGGTGCCGTCAGAGTAGCTCGACGTCAGGATGTTCTCCATGCGCTTCTGAGCGGTTTCGCCGTCCCAGCGAAGCGTTGCGGCCTGCTCGAAGTCGGTCTGTCCGCTCTTCACAACGAGCGTTCCGGCTTCGATGAACGGTGCGAGGGTGTCCTGCGCGCCGTCCCAGAAGAAGGTTGCGTTGTTGTCGTCAGGGGATCCGGCGAACATCTCGATGTTGAACGGGCCCGCTGGTGCACCGTCGACGGCAGTGCCCTCGAGGTCAACGAGTCCAAGCCCGTTGAGCACCGAGTTGGCCTGCTGGACGCCGACCTTGTAGTTGTCGAACGAGGCGTAGTAGCTGACGTTCTCGGTGTCGCGGATGAGGCGGTCGTATGCGATCACCGGAATGTCGGCGTCAGCGGCATCCTGAAGGACCTGCGTGAGCGTCGTGCCGTCGATCGACGCGATGATCAGCGCCTCAGCGCCCTTGGTGATCATGTTCTCGATCTGGGAGACCTGGGTGGGGATGTCGTCCTCTGCGTACTGCAGGTCGACCTTGAAGCCCTCGGCCTCGAGCTGTTCCTTCACGGCGTCGCCGTCCTGGATCCAGCGTTCGCTCGACTTGGTCGGCATGGCGACGCCGACGAGGGCGCCTCCGCCTTCTCCGTCGCCCGAACCTGAGCCCGAGCCGCCTGACGAGCACGCTGCGAGCGACACGACCATTGCGCCGGCCGCGAGTGTCGCGATGAGTACTTTCTTCACTGTGTTACCTCTCTGTAATCGGTGCCATGGACGTCTTTGTCGCCTGAGATTCAGACAGGGGGTGGTGCTCCGCAAGAGCAAGGCTGCGTCCATGAATGCCTTGTTCGATACGGCTGCCGAGGCAGGCCGTTGTGCGTTGACCGCGAAAGTTGTGAGGGACTCCTTCGTCGAGTCGACCTCGAAGGTCGACCGCCAATGTGACCGTTCACATTGTTGTCACATGTTACGCAGAAAACCAGCAGGCTTGTCAAGCCGGAAGGTCTCAGTTTGATAACCGCGTCAATTTTGCCGAGCGGATGCCGTCAGAACGACGGTCGGCCGGTTGACGCACGCACGATAAGTTCGGGCTGAATTCGCCCGGTGTATTCACTCGGCGAGTCCCCCATCGTTCCGAGAAGCTGTGCGACGCATCGTCGCCCGAGTTCGGGGAAATCCTGACGTACCGTCGTCAGCGGTGGCCAGAAATGCGCAGCCTCGGGGATATCGTCGAATCCGACGATGGACACGTCCCGCGGAACGTCCTGACCGGCATCCCGAATCGCGTGGAGCAGCCCGAGCGCCATCTGGTCGTTCGACGAGAAGATCGCCGTAAAGTCGCGCACCCGCATCAGCTCGCGCCCGGCGTAGTAGCCGAAGTCAGCAGACCAGTCGCCGAGAATCGGTGCCGTCGTTGCGACATCCTGAGCGTTCATCTCCTCAAGGAACCCCCGCATCCGGGCTTCCGCCTCGATCCAGTCCTGCGGCCCGGCAAGGTGGTAGATGTGCCGGTGGCCGAGTTCGATGAGGTGCCGGGTCGCCAGTCGCGCTCCCGCGACCTGGTCGACAGCGATGACGTGGTCGTCCTCGCCCTCCCCCGTGTTCATGGTGACGAACGGAACGCGAAGGTCGAGATTTGAGATCGCCCGCAACACCCGCACCTGGGGCGCAATGATCACGAGACCCTCGATGGCCTGGGCGTTGAGATGATCGAGCGCCGTGACGATGGACTCTTCGTCCGTTGACGTCACGTTGGCGGTTGACACCAGGTAACCGGCATCCTGCGCGGCGCTCTCGATGCTCTGAATGATGCTCGATGGGCCGTATTGCGAGCGCTGCGACGCCAGAACGCCGAGCGTGCGCGAACGGCTGGTCACGAGAGCCCGAGCCGCCCGGTTGGGTCGATACTGCAACTCATTCATCACTTCGAGCACGCGTTGCTTCGTAGAATCACGAATGCTGGGGTGGTCGTTGAGCACCCGGGAGACGGTCTGGTGACTGACTCCGGCGAGGCGCGCGACGTCGCGGATGTTCGGCGCCCTGCTTCTGTCAGCGTTGTTTGTCACCGGGGACCCTTGACTCATGTGCACGGTCACATCCGCGCGGTTACGTCAATTATGCACACCCGCACATTCACCGCCACCGTCTCACAGCGCATTCCACCGTTGATGTGACAGCAATGTGACAGCCTCTTCGCGTCAGAAACTGTCCGTCACATCCCTGTCACATTGGCGCACTCACAGCGATGCCGGCGCTCGAGAAGGTCAGGACTCAGCGCGGACACCGGTGCCCACCCGCGAGCCAAGCCCCAGGGTGACGAGCGAAATTGCCGCGGCAAGGATGAAGCACCCGGCGAATGGCCAGGCACCGCCCGCTCCGACGAGCGCGGCAAACACGATCCCGGTCGACGCGAGCGCGAGCGCCCCGCCGAGCGAATCAGAGATCGAGAGCGCCGAG
>JAZQRG010000495.1:0-1805 GCA_045629445.1 Mycetocola sp.
GACCTCGCTCGGGATCGCCGAAGTCGGGCGCGAGGTCGGGTATCCCGACCAGTTCTACTTCTCCCGGCAATTCCGGCGGGTGCACGGGCAGAGCCCGAGCGCGTACCGGGCGCAGCGGAAAGGCTGAGCCACCGCGCTCGATGAACCGGGCGCTCACACCGCCAGCTCGCGCCACACCGTCGACTCGACCCGCGTCACGCGCGTGAGCGCCTCGAGCGGCCCGTCCGTGAGACGCCGCCGCCGCTCAGCCTCCTCGGGCAGGTGGATCGGCGACTCTGGCGACAGCGGAATGATCGAGACGGTGACCTCGGCGCCCGGCGAAACCCCGTCAAGAGCGACCGTCCAGTCCGAGCCATCCCAGAAACGATCGGCAACCACGGTGCCGTCGACCGCCAGCCGTGCGACGTCGCCCTCCCAGCCAATCTCAAGCACGACGTTGGCGCCCACTGACCGGGCAGCGGGCATCGCGACCGTGTACATCGACGCGAGCGCGGGGTCGTCGCCGGGCGCAGATTCGCGGCCCGACGAGGTGCCGTACCCGGGCGGGGTCGGGCCAGCCGAAGCGAGCCTGGTCACCACAAGCTCGCTCGTCGAGCCGGGGTGGCCGTTGAGCGCAACCGGAACGAAACGGCGGTCAGCCGGGACGTACCGCAGCACATCCGGCGTGCCCGATGCCCGCGCGGCAAGTCTGCCGTCGTCATCGACCCACAGCGGCTCAGGGCTGAGGAGCAACTCGCGACCATTCCTGGTGTCGAGCGCCCAGGCATCCGTCACCTGTGTCGCCGGAAGAACGACGATGTCGAGTGCGTCGTCGACGGTGAGGACAGCGGCTGGCTCGTCGCCCAGGCTCAACCGCCAGAAGCCCTCGCGGCGTTCGAGCGTTGCGCTCGATCCCGGAGCGACAGCGAGTGGTGCATCGCCGTCGAGCGCGAGATCGACCGGGATGCCGTGCTCGGCCGTGAGGACGAGAGTGGGGCGCTCCGTGTCGAGAAGAGTCAGAACGGATGCCGTCGCCCACGTCACGCGAACATGTCCGAGCGACAGCCGAGCCGGCCAGCGCGCGAGAGTGCCTGCTGGAATGTCGACGGGTTCGACGGGAAACTCGACCACCTCGTCGGCGAGTTCGACCCGGAACTGAACACCCCGAGCGGTCGGAAGGGGAAGGTGCGGCTGGTGCCAGCCGATGAAGACGAATCCGCTGTCGCCGTCGCTGCGGAGCGCCCAGCGCACGGTGGTCGTGTCATCGATGCTCGACGGCAGCCGGTCCGGAAGGCTCGATGGCATCGTGGCGAGTGAGCTCCCGAAGGCGGCGAGGAACGCGTGCTGGGATCGCAGGGCGGCGAAACTGTCGGCGAGGGTTCCCGCCGCTGAAATCGGTGCCCCGAAGTCGTAGTCAAACCGCGGCAGGTCGTTCGGGTAGCCGGTCGCGTGACTCTCCTGCATGCCGAGGTCGCCAGCGGGGTTCGTACCGCCAGCGAACATGTAGTAGCCCTGCCAGGCCGATCCGTTGCCGATCTTCGTATGCGACACCGCGGCAATGTCGAGGGCGGACGGTCGTGGCCGGCGGTGATACGCCGTCGCCATCCCGCCGCCGATCTCGCACGTTGCCGGCGGAAACAGCGTGCCGATCAGCGCCTCACTGCCGGTGCCGAGCACTCCGAGCGCGCTGGTGCGCAGATCGGCGCCGATCCCGGGGTCGTCCCAGGTGCGCGAGAAGAAGTAGTGGGCGCGGAAGTCGGCATCCCACTCGTCGCCGGCATCAACCCAGAATCCGTCGCCGTAGCCTCCGTACAGCGGAAGCACTT
>JAZQRG010000496.1:0-1532 GCA_045629445.1 Mycetocola sp.
CCGACGCCATACTTCACGCGATACGCCTCATCCACCGCATCCGACTCGCCCGTCGGGTCGACCATCACCTCCAGGGTCTCGCCGGAGACGCGGATGCGTGCGCGCCGTGTCCGCACGGCCCGCCCGTACCATCCGGTCTCACGGAGATGCCAGGTGCGAACGAAGACGTCGGTGTTCACGACGACGACCCAGATCGGCGTCCAAGCACCGAAGGTGCCGTCCGCCCGTGGTGCGGTGATGCCGAGCTCTCGCACGTCGGCGAGGAAGCGGAGGTCTGCGGGGGACCAGGTGGGCGCCCAGTTCGCCCGCCCCGGCGCCTCGGTGGCATCCGTGTTCATACCCGCCATCCTCCACCCGCAGTCGATGGATTCGGGCCACCGCTCGACATCGCGCCCGAACACTCACGGGCATGGTCCTCCCCACCCTCACACCATGTCGGCACCGTTCACGCTCGAGTGGCGTCTGCTCCCGCGGAGGCCTGCGGGCGTCAGTCGAGGCGCGATTCTCGGCCTGGAGTGTGCGTCATCCCGATCCTGCTGGGCATCCTCTTCAACCAGTAGCCAGCGCGTGCCCCGTGACCTCCGCCGTGCAGGGGCTTGTCGGCAGCAGTCCGGAGTGCTCAATCCTCGTAGTGCAACAGATCTCCCGGTTGGCAATCGAGAACCCGGCAGATGGCACTGAGGGTGGTGAACCGCACCGCCTTCGCCCGGCCGTTCTTGAGCACCGCGACGTTCGCGGGTGTGATGCCGATCGCGTCGGCGAACTCGCCCACGCTCATTTCGCGCTCGGACAGCATCCGGTCGATGGTGATACGAATCGTCATCAGACGACTTCGTCCAGCTCGGCGCTGATCATGATGGTGCGCTGCAGCAGAGATCGAAGCACGAGAGTGATGCAGGCCAACACGGCGAGAGTGAGGGAGGTCATCGCTTGCAGGAGGGCGACGAATGGACTGCCCGCTTGTCCGTTGCTGACGACGACGAAGCTGATCAGCACCACGATCACAGCGCACGCGAGGGATGCGACGATCGAGTCGACCCAGAGCAATGACGTGCGGGTCAGTATGGTTGCGCGATAAATGCGGTGCACGAGGAGCGAGATCATCACGAGCGTGACGAGGCCGAGAACCGTGAACGCCATGGCCACTGCGAGCAGTGGCGTGCGCAGACCGGCGTACTCGGGCAGGCTCGTCGCGACACTTGACGAGATGCCGGGGAGGAGGATGACCGCTCCGACTCCGACCACGAATAGTGCCCCCAAAAGCGCCTGTGTGACGAAGACCAGGGCAGGGGGAGGATGCAGGTAGTCGAAATCCATGCCCTGAGTATCGACGAGTGATCTATCGAAAATCAATAGATTTCGGCTGCTAGTGGGCGTGCGCCTCGGCCCCGCCCTCCACGGCCACGATGTGGTGATCCTCGCTGTGCGTCAGCTCGGTGCGCAGGAAGCGCTCATCCGTGGGCAGCCGCAGGTCGAAGCGAGAATACGCGGCGAGCTTCAGCTCGCCTGCGCCGATGATCACGTCGAGCACA
>JAZQRG010000497.1:0-2101 GCA_045629445.1 Mycetocola sp.
TTCGAGCGACAGTGCGAGGTGGGCGCCGCGCTTCGTCGCAGCGACGGCGTGGACCTCGTCGATGATGACGGTCTCAACCGAGCGAAGGGTGTCACGAGCGGCCGAGGTGAGCATGAGGAACAACGACTCAGGCGTTGTGATGAGAATGTCTGGCGGGTTCTTCGCGAGCGACCGGCGGTCGGCGGCGGGAGTATCACCCGACCGAACTCCGACCGAGACGTGCGGCGGTTCGGCGCCGAGCCTCAGCGCGGTCTGGGTGATGCCGGTGAGCGGCGCGCGAAGGTTGCGCTCGACGTCGACGCCGAGGGCCTTGAGCGGAGAGATGTAGAGCACTCGTGTGCCGGTGTCGTCGTCGCGCGGCTCCGCCATCAACCGGTCGAGCGACCAGAGGAAGGCGGAGAGCGTCTTTCCCGAGCCGGTCGGGGCAACGACGAGCGCGTGTGAACCGCGGGAAATGGCATCCCAGGCACCGACCTGGGCGCTTGTGGGCTCGGCGAACGCCCCGTTGAACCACTCGCGGGTGGCGGGGGAGAACCTGTCGAGCACATCGCGCACGTTTCCATCCTGCACGACGCCACCGACAGCATCCGTTTTCTGGCGAAAATACCCGGAGGGTTTACAACTGGCGCTCGATGAAGGCGCGGATATCGGCGAGCTCCTGCTGCGAGATCGAGTGGTCGAGGCCCTCATAGATGCGGCCGGCGAGGGTCGAGTGCTCAGGCAGCCACTCGACCGTGCGGGCCACGGCGGAGAGCGGGATGACCTGGTCGTGGGTGCCGCGGCCCCAGAACACCGGTGGACGGCGCACGGCGAGGACGGCGTCACCGGGGGCAAGGCCGGGTGGGACATACCCGGAGAGGTTGACGGCGTACGCGAACCGATCGGGTGCGTGACGGAGGAGCTGCATCGCCATCGCGCCGCCCTGCGAGAATCCGAGCAAGCCGATCGTCGTCGGCTGGTTCGGCAACGAATCGAGCCACTCGAGCAACGCTTCAGCGGCGAGATCGACGCCCTGTTCATCGGGCTGGCCAGGGGTATCGATCGGGTACCACGAGAAACCGTCGACCGGCCACGGAGCGACCAGGGGTGCGCGCAACGCGGCGATCACCGGTTCGAGTGGCAGGTAGGGGGCGAGGCCGAACAGATCGGCTTCGTTGGAGCCGTATCCGTGCATCACGATCAACAGTGACCTGTCGTCCTGATCCTCGTCGGTCGCCGACCATAGAACGGCATCACGGTCAATCGTGGGCTTTGTCATTCGGCTCTTCTCTCTGATTAGGGCCTTCGGTCAAGCCTACAGAGGGTAACGCTGGTAAGAATGGACCATGAGCGTTCGCACCCCTGACCCCGACCAGCCGCAGGAACCGTCTTCGAACCCCACCCCGGGGTGGTTGAGTGACGTCGAACTCGCTGAGGTGCGCCAGCGCCTGCCGCTGCTCTATGTCGAAGCTGTCCCGGTCCGGGTCGATGGACTCGGCATCGTCACCGAGGTCGGCGTTCTGCTGCGCGCGACGTCGACCGGGCAGATGACGCGCACCCTCGTCTCTGGACGCGTGCTTTACGGCGAGACGTTGCGCGACGCGCTGTTCCGCCATCTCGAGAAGGACCTCGGGCCGATGGCGTTTCCCCTGCTGCCCGCATCGCCGACTCCGTTCCACGTTGCGGAGTACTTCCCGATGCCCGGCATCTCCGCGTACACCGACGACCGGCAGCACGCCGTCGCCCTCGCATACGTCGTGCCCGTCACCGGGACATGCGACCCGCGTCAGGATGCGCTCGAGATCACCTGGATGACCCCCGATGAAGCCCAGTCGGATGCCGTCAGCGCCGAGATGGAAGGCGGGCGTGGCACGCTGCTTCGGCTCGCGCTCGCATCGGTGGGTCGACTTCGGTAGCGTCCGCGTTGCAACGACAAAAACGGCTGGGTTTCGCGAGAAACTCCAGCCGTTTTTGGCCGAGTACGTTCGGTTCAGCCGTTTCTGGCTGAGCGCGGGCTACCGAACGTAGCGAACCTCGTGGATTTCTTCGCCGAGGAATGGTTCGGTGTGTTCGGCGCCGTCGGCGACGAACCCGTTCTTCTCGTAGAAGTGGCGGGCGTGGG
>JAZQRG010000498.1:0-4470 GCA_045629445.1 Mycetocola sp.
CAGCTGTTACTTGAGGCTTCCCATCGAGAGCCCGCCCTGCCAGTACTTCTGCAGCAGCAGGAAGGCGATGATCAGCGGAATCACCGAGACGAGTGAGCCGCTCGTCACGAGGTTCCAGACGAGGTCACCCGCGGTCGCCGAGTTCGACTGCACCTGCCAGGTGTTGAGGCCAACGGTGACCGGGAGCAGCGTCTGGTCGGAGAGCATCGCGAGCGGCAGGAAGTAGTTGTTCCAGCCGCCGACGACGGAGAGAAGCAGCACCGTCACGATCGCCGGCCGCATCAGCGGAAGCGCGATCGTGGTGAACGTCCGGAACTCTCCCGAGCCGTCGACGCGCGCGGCGTCCAGCAGTTCGTCGGGGATGGCATCCTGAATGTACACACGCATCAGGTAGACCCCGAACGGGCTCAGCAGCGACGGCAGAATGACCGACCAGACGGTGTTGGTGAGCCCGAGGTTGTTGAACAGCACGTAGGTCGGGATCACGAGCGCCGTCGCGGGAACCATAACGGATGCCAGCAGCACCATAAAGCTCACGGTGCGGCCCCGGAAACGATACTTCGCGAACGCGTACCCGGCGAGCACCGCGAGAATCGTCGCCCCGACGCCACCGGCGAATGCGTAGAGGAACGAGTTGCCGAGCCAGCGCACGTAAATGCCGCTGTTGTAGGTCGCGAGCTGCGCGATGTTATCGAAAAGGGCGAAGTCCTGGTCGAACCAGAGCGGACCGCCCGTGCCGTTGAACAGGCCGCGGGTGGTCTTGGTTCCCGCGACCACCAGCCACCAGATCGGAAGCAGGAAGTACAGGGCAGCCACAGCCAGGAGGAGGTGCATCCCCACGTGCTTGCGCTCACCCGGGCCGGTGGCGGTCCGTTTGGCGCGGCGCGGGCCGGAGTCGGTGATGGCGTCGTCGATGAGTGGCAGAGGTGAAGTTGTCATCAGCGGAGTCCGCTCTTCTTGCGCGTTGCGATCAGGAAAATGATGGAGGCGAGGAAGACCATCAGTCCGAGCGCGAAGGAGATTGCCGACGCGTAATTGAACTGCTGGTAGGAGAACGCCAGGTTGTAGGCGTAGAGGTTCGGCGTGTACGCCGCATCGATGGCGTTGCCGGCAAGCGGTGCGAGAACCTGCGGTTCGGTGAAGAACTGCAACGTTCCGATGAGCGAGAACACGACGGTCAGCACAAGCGACGACGCCACGATCGGCACCTTGATGTGCAGCGCGGTCTGGAGCTTCGTCGCCCCGTCGATGCGCGCCGCTTCATAGATGGACGGGTCGATCGACTGCAGCGTGGCGTAGATGATGGTCATGTAGTAGCCGGTCCACTGCCAGGTGACGATGTTCGTGAGCGACCAGAAGATCGAGTCGCGGTTGAGCATGTCGGGCGCCTGGGCGTTAAGGAACTCGAACAGCGTGACGAGCGGGCCGAACGACGGGCTGTAGAGGAACCCCCACATGAGCGCGCCGATGACGCCCGGAATCGCGTACGGCACGAAGATGAGCAATCGGGTGAACCGCGAGAACCGGGTGCGGATGTCGTCGAGGATCAGCGCGAAGATGAGCGCGAGTCCGATCTGGAGCGGAACGAAGACGACGGCGAACGCCGCGACCCGGGCCATGCCCGAGAGGAATCGCTGGTCGGTGAATGCCTTGAAATAGTTGGCAAGGCCAGCGAACTGCTCGCCGCCAGCGAGCGTGTTCGTGTGCAGGCTCATCCAGAACGCGTAGACGAGCGGGAGTACGAGGAAGACGAGAAAGACGATCGCGAATGGGGCGAGAAACACCCAGCCGAATCGCGCGTGCTTTCGCTCGAGGCTGGCTCCTCGTTTAACCGTCAGAGGGCGGGGCGGATGCTGGAGCTGAGGGGTTGTAGACATTGGTCACTTCCTTGGGACGCAAAGGTGAGAACCCCTGTGCGGGCGAGGCATGGCCCCGCCCGCACAGGAGCGCACTCAGTTCAGGGTGAAACCCTGTTCTGTGGCGTAGGTCTCCAGCGATTTCTGCAACTCGTCCGCCGCTTCGGCCGCGGTCATGTTGCCTTCGATCGCCTCCGACAGGAGACGCTGGGACTCGTCGTAGTAGTACTGCGAGAACGGCGAGAACATCACACCCTCGTAGTCGAGAGCTGACTGCGCGAAGAACTCACCGTTGAACTTCTGTCCCCCGAAGAACTCGTACTCGAGGTTCTTGAAGTAGTCCGACTCGATCATTTCGGGCATGGCCAGGAAGAGGCCACCCTTTTCAACGCCGAGCTTCTGCCGCTCTTCCGTGTTGTACAGCTCAGCAGCCACCTTGGTTGCCAGCGCCGGCTCATCGGCCTGCGTCGTCACGGCGAGTGTGCTTCCACCCCAGTTGACCTGCACCGGGTTGGCGGCATCCCACTGCGGGATCGGAGCCGCGCGCCAGACGGCGCCCGCCTCGGGGTCCTCGAAGTCGGGGATGTGCGCGTTGTACCAGACGGGGTAAACCGCGGTTGCGTACTTGCCGCTCGCCAGTGCCGTGCTGAACTCAGGAGTCCAGGCCTGGTCGGTGCCGACGAGGTCGCGGTCGACGAGGTCAAGCCAGTACTCGTAGACCGTCTTGGTCGCGTCATCGTTGTGGTTGATGGTGATCTCGGTCGGATTGCCGTTGTCGAACTCGAACGGAACGGCGCCGGCCTGGTCGAGGAAGGCGTAGTGCTGTCCGGCACCGTTCGGCGCGAAGTTGCCGATCTTGACCGCTCCACCGGTCGCGGTGTTCAGCTGCTCTGCCGCCGCCGCGTACTCATCCCACGTGGTGGGGATGGCGATGCCGTTCTCTTCGAAGATGTCGGCGCGGTACCACATGCCGACGGGGCCGAGGTCGACGGGCACAGCGTAGACGCCGTCACCGCTGGAGACATCCCGCCAGGCACCTTCGGTGAAGTTGTCCTTGTAATCCTCGATGCCATGCTCGGTCATGTCGACGAGCCCACCCTGGATCAGGAAGCTGTTCAGCCAGTCATACTCGATCTGGACGATGTCGGGCGCACCTGACTTCGATTCGAGCGAGGTGGAGAGCTTGGTGTACTCGTCACCACCCTGGCCAGCGTTCGACCAGCAGATCTGAACGTCGTCGTTGGTTTCGTTGAAGTTATCGACGGTCTCTGCGGTGTCTGGGAGCCATCCCCAGTACGTAACAACCGGGACATCCTTCACCTTGATGTCGTTGGTGCAGTTGGACTTGCTGGCACCGGCGCCGCCGCCACCGCCACCGTTATTGCTGGTGCAGCCGACGAGCGCTGCGGCGAGCGCTGTCGTCATGCCCGCTGCAAGCAGGGCTTTTCTCTTGATCATGGAATTGCTGGTCCTTTCGCGGTGCAAAGACACCGTTGTCGGCGGCACCGGAGCGCCGCTCTTGCTGCGAGAGAAAAAGCATCCGTTCTACGCCGAGGGGACGCCGGAAACAGGTCCACCATGGCGGGCCTGACGCCGGAGAAACGCTCGGTCTCTCACCGTTTACATCGTTGAAAGGTTTTCGTAAAGCAAATGCAGGATCAGGCTAGGTCCAAAAATGTTGCTTGTCCAGATTAATTCGCCGGAGGTTGCACGGTCGTTATCAAACTGCCGACCGGCGAGGGCTGCGCGGTGGAAAAGATGATCGCGCTAGCGAGGTCGCGCCACTGGGCGCTGCCCAGCAAAGCCGGGCGTCAGGCCCTGTCATGCAGTGTGATCCAGTAGCCGTCCGGGTCGGCGAAGGTGAAGGTGCGACCGAACGGGCCGTCGATCGGTTCCGAGACGATCGATACGCCGTCGGCGACAAGCGCGTCGTGGATCGCCTGGGCATCGGGAGCGTGCAGCCACACACCGATGCCGAGTCCCGGTTGCGGAACCGAATCCAGGTCGACGCCGGGCAGTGGCGTGCGCACCGCAAACGCCGCCGGTGCTGTGGCGAAGACGACGGCGTGGGGCGGCCCGCCCTGCGGGGTGCGCCCCAGGTACTTCGCGTAGAACGCGGCGGATGCCGGCACGTCGCGAACCTGCAGTGAGATGAAGCCGGGGCCGGATGCCGTCATGATGTTCTCCTTCGCTTGGATGTCAGTTAGCTGACATAAGGGAGCCTATGTCAGAATACTGACATGAGTCAATCGACAGCGGGAATCCAGTTGGACACCTCACTGGGCTACCTCGTGAAGGAGGTTTCCAGTGCTCTCCGCACCGAGATGGAAGCCGTGCTCCGCCCACTCAGCATGACCATCACCCACTACTCGTGCCTGGAGTTGCTCTCCCAGCGGCCAGGACTCTCGAACTCGGACCTCGCGCGAGGCACATTCGTCACCCGCCAGTCGATGAATGTGGTTCTGCAGAGTCTGGAGAGTGACGGCTTCGTGACACGGCCCACCCGTGCCGTCGAGGGACGCGCGCTGCCCGCCGAGCTCACGCCGAGCGGGCGCAAGCGGCTCCAGCAGGCGAGCGCCGCGGTTCGATCCGTGGAGGAGCGGATGACGTCCTC
>JAZQRG010000499.1:0-4139 GCA_045629445.1 Mycetocola sp.
CAGCGGCTAACACCCGTACAAGTTTGTCGCGGACGGCCCATCAGGGCCGGCCGTCCACTCGCTGAAAGGAGTTCGCCGTGAGCGACCTGGAAATCCGCACTGACCTGCTCGAGCAACTGACGACAGACCTCGGCGCCATCGCGAAGGAATTCGAGAAAGCAGACGACTTCAGCGACGACGTGGCGAGCGCGGTTGGCCACGATGAACTGTCGGGAAAGGTCAGAGACTTTGCGCACAAGTGGAATGACAAGCGCAAGGATATGACGGAGGCCGTCAAGGCACTTCAGCAGCAGATCCAAGCGATCTCTGAAGCGTTCAACGAAGCCGACAGCGAGTTGGCGAAGGCGCTCGAGGACGCTGCGGCCGAAACCGCCGCGAGTAATCCTGATGCAACGCCTGGTTCGTCCAGGCCGTCGGCCCCCGACGCTGTTTAACATTTCCAGTTCCTGAACCCTTTTCGCGGCACGAAGCAGAGGACACGCCATGGCTGACACCGAGTTCCAACCTCTTGAGGGCGACGACGCTGTCGTCTCGTCGAAGGCGACCCACTATCTGGAGATCGCGCACGCGATCACCCGATCAATTGCTTCGCTCAAGAGTCTTGCTGACACCAGCGAGATGACGAGCAAGGCAATCGACGCGGTTCGCAAGAGCGCGACCTCGGTTGCGGAAGACATCGCCAAGGCCCAGGAACGATACGAGGTCACTGCGAACGCCCTCCAGACATACGCGGGCAAGCTCAAGACCGCGAAGAGCAACGCAGATACGGCCATCGCAAGCCTCGGGACAGCCCAGGCAAATGTCGAGGCGGCGGAATCCGCAAAAACGACGGCACAGAAGGCTGCCGAGGGCGATCCCACGCTGCCGCCGACCGCCGTCGATAACGCCGACTCAGACTTGCTCACCGCTTCAAGTGCGCTCGCGGGGTACCAGCAGGATTGGCGTGACGCCAGGACGTACAAGAATAATGCCGCAGAAGAGGCCGTCGCATCGATAATCGGAGTGACCGAGGGCAAAAAAGGCGACAAGCTTAACGACTCATGGTGGGACAACGTCGGGTCCAAGATCTATGAGGCATTCAAGACCATTTGCAAATGGGCCGGAATACTGGCGATCTTCTTCTCCTGGGTACCGATTCTCGGGCAAATACTCATGGTGCTTGCAGCGATCGGCGCCATCCTCGAACTCATCGACGCGCTCGTTAAGGCCATCGGTGAGGGCGGGAGCTGGATGGACGTCTTGGGGGCTGCAGCGGGTGTCGCTCTGACCTTCTTCGGTGGAGCACTGATCAAGCACCTTGGAAAGCTCGCCAAGTCATCCATCATCATGAAGAGCGCGGCGAAGGTGACCGGAAATCCGGCGGCACTCAAGAGAATGAAGGGCACGCTCGGCCTGAAGAACGGCCAAAGCATCGCGCCCTCCATGATGGAGGCCGGCGCACGGATGCGAATGGGTGTGAAGGACATCTTCTTCAAGGAACCGTTCAAGGCGATGTTCAAGCTCGAGAAGGGCATGAGCAAGGCAGACCTCGGCGACTTCAAGACCATGTTCAAGACGGTCGTCGGCGACCCTGCGCTTGGCGCCATCAAGTTCAATAAGGACACCTTCACAGCGCTCCGCCTTGCCGGGCAGAACCCTTCGGTTCTCGCCGACCCTCTGACATTGTCGCGCCTCGGTCTCGCAGCGACTGTCCACGGCGCCCAGTCGGTCAACGCCGTTCTGAACTTCGACGTCTCGAGTCTCCAGAGCTATGCGATCGGCCCGGTCGGAGACGTCATAGACGCTGGCAAAGACACCGTCGACGTTGTTGAATCGTTCCTCCGTCGATAATGGCGCCGGGTGCTCAGCCCATAGGCTGGACGGGGACGTGGTGTGAAGCCAACAATTCGCAACCTGGGGAGTGCAATGCTGCGCGGTAAACGCAACCGAATCATCGCCGACTACGACATCGGGCTGACCGATGACTGGTATCCGGTAGACCTTGATCCAGAGACTGCCTCTCGCTGGCCTCGCGGGCTGGCGGGTGAGCTTGGGCTCGAAGGCGATATCAAAGAGCGCCTTGTTGACCGCCTGGGCACTATTCAGGAAACAATGAGGAGGACGGCGCTCCCTCACCTGACGACGGCGGTATGGATCCCCGAGCCGACGTCAGGAGAGGTTGCCAGTATTCTCGGCTTCGGACTGGTCACTCTCGCGGACGATCAGGGCCCGGAGGCTTACCTCGAGACGCTTTCGGCTGACGAGGGCAGGCGCGAACTCGGAGTTGAGTTCCAGAACGTCCAGACCTGGACTGCCCCAGTCAATGCTGGTCTCGCTGTCGGTGCATACAACCTGATTGCACACACCGAGCTCGGCGAAGAGACGCGGGTCGAGGAGCGCACGGTGATCGGCGTGTTCCCACCGCGTTCGAGGGAAATGGTCGAGTGCATCTTCACCGCGCAGTCCATAACGTCGTACGACGACATCATCCAGGAGACGATGGCTCTCGTCGCAACCCTCGAAGTGCAACTGGAGCGAGCATGAAAACACGTCAAGTCCGACTTGGTCTCACGGATTTTCATCTGATTCTCCCGGGCACCTGGGCAGCAATCCCCATGGCCGATGCGGAGTCGATGAAACAACGGGTCGCCGCCCTCGTCAAGGCGCAGATGGGTCGTGACGACAGGCTGGCCAGTCGGCGGCTTCAGATGCGGAACGAACTCATCGAGGTCGCGGGCAAAGCCGTGGAACAGGGAGCGGTGTCGTTCGCTCTTGCGCTTGAACTTCTGCCGGGGGTCCCCTTCGGTGCCGCGTTGATGGCGCGATTCCAGTCGTGGTCGGATCCGGGTTCGGGAGACGACGCCGCACGGCTCACATCAACCTTTCCCGATGCGGAAATTCTCACCCTTGACGGTGGCGGTTCTGTTGCTCGTATTGCGACTGCCGGTACACAGACGTACGTGACGGAGCAGACACCGTCCCTCCTCGTCGAATACTGGACGCCAGTGCCTCATTCATCCGAACTTCTCTATGTCACAGTGTCGGCACCGATGGCCCCGCAGTCCGACCTGTTCACGCAGCTGTTCGATGCGGTTGTCAGGTCGCTGACCTGGGATGTGAACGTAGCAAAAGAGATTGTGGAGAGTGAACTTGTCGCAGACGCAGGCTAAAAAGGCGGCATACCGAAAGAAGGCAAAACGCCGGACGCTCGGCGTCGTTACGGGAATCGGAATTGTGCTCGCGTGCCTCGGGCTTGCATCGCTTGCCGTCAATCTGTTTTTCTTTTCGAGGGTTCAGGGCGTTGAGGAATGGGACACCGATGTTGTGGTCCCCGGAGGGTTCTTCGCCCTCTCGCCGTCGGAAATCGAACAGCTGTCCTTCTTCGTTGCGGTGCCAGGCGGGTTGTTCCTCCTTGCGCTTTGCTTCATCACGACCGGACAAGTGCTCCGCGGTCGAGTGCAGACGCGAGACCCCAGGGGTCTCGAGGGCGGCACGGTCGTCTCAACGAACGAAATCCTGTCGCCGCGGGCGCACCTGACCTGGATCCTCGTTGCAGTGTTCTTCTGGCTGGCGCTCATCGTTGTGCCGATGGTGATGGCCCTCGGTGGTGGTTGGCCGGCAACGGTCCCCGAGCTTCCGCAGACGTACGTGTGGATCAACCTCGGTATGTACGGTGCCCTGGCGTCGGCTATCGCTGGCGTCCTGGTGGTTTCGTATTTAAAAAAGCAGCATTACCTCGCAATGGTGGCGACCGAAGACGCTCGACTGCTTGACCCGCCGCACGGCGTCTGGCGCTGGCTGACGTTCCGCTGGCGGTTCGACCTGTGGATCGGTGGAGTGGGTGGAGTTCTGGTCGGTGCGAGCTGGCTGGCTATTCTCGCTGAGGATGTCGTACTCCTCGTCGTCACCCTGGTCATTGGTGTGGCTCTTCTGGCGGTCAGCGTCTGGATGGCCAGGCAGTACTGGCGCGCCGGGGTCCCTCTCGGGGTAGCCGAGTCCTTCGCCTAGCACTAACACCAATGGGGAGTCCTCCCCATTGGTGGGTGGTGTGCTGGTCGATAGTGTGTGGTGTGCCGGTCAGCCGTTGGGGTTGGCCCGAGATTTTGAGGAGTGTTGTCATGGCGAACATGAATGTGACTTACAGCGAGATGACGGATGCT
>JAZQRG010000500.1:0-3349 GCA_045629445.1 Mycetocola sp.
TCTGAGGCGTGGCAGCGAATGCGAGACGGCGTTCACCTCGGCCGGAATTACGTCCACGACGACCTGGATCTCAGCTATCGGATCGGGCCGGACATGCCGGTCGTGTTCGACAGGAACCTCGGCATGTCGATCTCGGCGCGTCCGTTCGACACCTGGACGGGTTTCGCGAGGCGGGTCGGCTGGGGGTTCGCGACGGTACTCGTCAACGAACGGGAGCAACCGTTCTGGCGCCGACGGGCAGCCCGCCGTCGCCACGGGCTCACCGACGTTCCGCTCGCGCCCGGGCGTAGAGCGCGAGCAGGTCGCGACTGAGCTGATGAGGCGCTGTCTCGCACGGGCTGTGCCCCGTGCGATAGACGGCGATCGTCGCGCCGATTTGCTGGGCGAACCGGCGGTGGTAGGTGAGCGCCCAGAGGTCGCGGGTGCCGACAGCGACCAGTTTCGGAATCTCTGATTCGGCGAGCGCGCTCCGAACATCGGGCGTTCGCTGGAGCAGACCCATCACCTGTTCGTGAGAACTCTTCCGGGTGTAAGCGAAACGGTCGCGCACGAAACGCAACCGGCCAGGCGGCACCCGCTGGACATTCCACACGATGCCGAGCTTCATCAACAGTGCACTCGTTTTCGCGCTGGCGAACCGGTCGAGCCAGCCAATCTTCTTGATGTGCCGATACGACCGGCCCACGGTGGGCGGTGTGCTCAGCAGCGTGAGGCTCAACACGAGGTCGGGGCGCCGGACGGCCACGAGTTCGGCGACGACGCCGGCAAACGAATAGCCGAGAAGATGAGCCGGGGTGCTCCCGGCCTCCAGAACCGTGACGAGGTCGTCGACGAACAGCTCGTAGTCGTACTCTTTCCTCGGCGGATCGAGGTTTTCCGGACCGGCAGGCCAGGACTCATACTGGCCCGCCAGGTCGAAGCTCTGAACGAAGTACCCGGCGCCGACCAGTTGCGGGATGACGAACCTAAAGTCTTCTTTCGAACCGGTCACGCCGGGTACGAGCACCACACGGTCGGCGGATGGAACTCCGGATTCGAGCGCCGCCAGCGAGCCGCTCGGCGCGAGGATCGTGGTGCGACGAGCACCCGGTATCGGGCTCGTCCAGTCGACGTCAGGCAGGCTTTCGTCGAGGCGGGTCGTCAGGTCAGGCTCCGGCATGGGGACAATGTACTCCCGGGGCCGCCCCGGTCACAGGGACCCTCCTTAGCTGGCCGGCGCCGGGTAGCTGCTGATCTTGAGCGCGGCTGCCAGATGGGCTGCGTTCCGGACAGCAGCGCTCAGAGCGGATGCCGTCACCTCGGGAGCCTCGTCCAGGTCCTTGTAGTCGGTGGTGTGCATCGCTTCGCCGTTCCAGTAACTGACCCCCTGGGCCGGAATCGTGTAACCGTAGTCGTTGAGCGCCTGGAACAGGTCGGCACTGATCTTGTGTGCACCGTCTTCATTGCCGACGACGGCAACGAGCGCGACCTTGTCGTACAGGATCGGTCGGCCGGACGCATCCGTCTCGCTCAATTCGGCATCGAGGCGCTCGATAACCCGCTGGGCAACACTCGACATGTGGCCAGCCCACGTCGGCGTGCTGATGATCAGGATGTCGGCGGCGAGTACGCGGTCGCGAATCGACGGCCACTCGTCACCGTTTCCCATGTCGATCTCAACACCGGGCTTCACGTCCTTATCGACGACGCGCACCTTCTGGGTCGCGACGTGGTGCTTCTCAAGTTCGGCGAGGAACTGGTCGGCGAGAAGGTCGCTACTCGACGGTTCGGGCGACGGTGTGAGCGTGCAGACAAGGGCGAGAGCGGTCAGTCCGGTGGTATCCATCACTCAAGTGAAACGACCTCATCGGCACAGCGTCAACCCGGGTGCCTCGGTTTGACGCGCGTCACACGGAGCTGCAGAATGGCCGTTCACAGCGACTCCGCCGCGCTGGATGTGTGGGGCACGAACAAGGAGAAACCATGTCGAATGTCAGTGACGAGAACCCGGATGCGCCAGATGCTGCCCTTCTCGGACCGGGTAGCACCGCAACGGGAGGCGGGACCTCCCACCTGTCGGGACCGGAGAGCGCCGAGGGAGAAGACCACATTCGCCCCCTCAATCGACCGGACAACGGGGACGAGTGAGGGATGCCGCCCGTTCCACCTCGAACACAGTGCTTGTCAAGGGCTTGATGGCCAAACGACGACGTGCCTAATCTGAGAGGGTTCGACCACATAGTGGTTCGCCAACACAGAAAGCGAGGAGCCTATGGGACTCGGAGACAAGATCGGCAACAGCGCTGAAGAAGCGATGGGCAAAGCCAAGGAAGGCCTTGGCGACGCCACCGACAACGACAGACTTCAGGCTGATGGCCAAAAAGACCAGGCAAAAGCAAACCTCAAGCAGGCTGGCGAACACGTGAAGGATGCCTTCACCGACAAGTAAGACCAGTCGAGTCGATGACCCGGTTCCGCCACACGGCGGACCGGGTCATTCGTCTGTATGCGACACCTACGGTGCAGGAGGCGCGGCGCGACCCTCGTCCGGCTGTCAGGCGTCGAGATCTTCTCCACGCTGCAGCCGTTTCCGATCCTTGCGGGTCACGACGACAAGCGGCCCTTTACGCAGGAATCGGGCTCGAGCGAAGAGGTAGAACCCGTAGGCGATGAAGCCGCTCGCGACGATAACCAGAATTGCCCCACCGAGGGGCAGCCTGGCGACGAGCCGCAGCGCTCCGTCGACACCGCGGGCGGCATCCGGGTCGGCGAATGCGGCCGCGAAGAGAAACAGCACACCCGACAGGACGAGGGCAATGCCCTTCGCGGTATGCCCAATCAGACCGAGCGTCACAACGATGTGCGATCGAGCGCCATCGAGCGGCTCGAGTTCTTCGCGGAAATTGCGGGACAGTCCGCGAAACACCAGCGTGCCACCGACTGTGCCGACGATGATCCCGACCAGGGCGAGCGCGAAGACTCCGCCGGGAGTGTTGAGCAGGTTGGCGCTGATCGACTGCGACGTCTCAGATCCGTCGTGCCTTCCACCGAGGGCGTATACAGCAGTGACCACGCCGATGCCGGCATACCCCACACCCTTCGCGACGTACGTCAAGCGACGAAGGATCACGAGTTTGCGATGGACCGAGAACACTCGGGCCGCCTCGCTGCCCTGCAGAACCGCGAGTCCGATAAACGACACGGATGCGATCCAGAGCAGAATTCCACCACCGGGCGTTGATGCCACGGCGGTCAGTGCACCCGACTGGTCTGCATCGCCCTGCGCACCCCACGCGATCCCGATGGCGATGACGCCGATGAGAATGTGAATGACGCCGTTCGCGATCAGCCCGACCCGAGCCGCTATGCG
>JAZQRG010000501.1:0-3470 GCA_045629445.1 Mycetocola sp.
TTCGGTCTGGAAGTAGCCGAATGTGTTCATGATGGCTGTGCGGACCTGTTCGTTTCCGCCCTCGTAGTTACTCGCTGCCACCGCCGCTTCACTGTGGTCACCGTCGTCGTCAGTGAGGCCGGCGGCCCCTCGTCCGCGCTGGTGGAGTGCGGTCATCGTCTCGCGAAGTCGGGGATAAAGGTCGTCGTTACCGTGCTCGAATCGAAGGATCCAGGCCTGGTGGTTGATGCCAGCGCACACGTAATTGACCTCGTCGTACGGCACCTGGAGAGTGCGCGCGAGCATCCGTGTTGTTCCCTGCACGCTGTGGCACAGCCCGACGGTTCGGAGCCCCTTCGCGTTGAGGAATGCCGTAGCCATGGCCATCGGGTTGGCGTAGTTGATGAACTGCGCGTTCGGGCAGAGTTCGAGTGCGTCTGCGGCGATGGCTTCATAGGGGCGGACAGAACGGAGGAAACGGAACACGCCGCCTGGCCCGACTGTGTCGCCAACAGTCTGGTCGACACCGTACTTGCGCGGGATCTCGACGTCGTGGCGGTAGGAGTCGATCCCACCGACCTGGAACGTGATGATGACAAAGTCAGCGTCGCGGAGCGCCGCACGGCGGTCGGTCGTTTCGATGATGGTGGCGTCGAGGCCGTGGTGCGCGACCAACTCGCGCGCCGCCGTTGCCGTGCGGGCTACCCGCTCGGCATCGAGATCCATCAGGCAGAGCGTGCTCGACTGGAGCGCAGGAAAGCTGAGAAGGTCGCCGATGAGTCGAAACGGGAACACAAAGCCTCCCGCGCCGATGATGGTGATCTTGGTCGGCGGCGGTGAGGAGTGCATGCTCTCACGCTAGAAGCGTCCGGGGTCAGGCGCCTCCGCCGTGGGGTCGACTTTTTCCAGAATCCTCAGGTCGTGTCCTAGCCTGTAGGCATGTCCATTGCTGTGCATGCCCCGTCCGTTCGCTCCTCCGCCGTCGATGTCGTTGAGCCAGCGATTTGGAGTCGCCGCGGTGAAGTGCTGCCGATGAACCGCTCCCATCAGCACGACGACCTGGAACTCAACTTCGTACTCAGTGGGCAGCTCGACTATCTCTTCGGAGGTGAGCGCATCAGCATTCCCGCCGGGCATGTGGCGCTGTTCTGGGGTGCCGTTCCGCACCAAACGATCCAGACACCCGACGACGATCCGGTCGACAGCTGCTGGCTGCACATTCCGTTGAGCACCGTGCTCCACTGGGGGCTCGCAGCCCGCGATCTCAATGATGTGCTCCAAGGCAGGCCGGTGATCGTGCCCATTGCGGCAGCCGGTCACGACGTCGAGTCGATGTTCATGTGCTGGCTGCGGGAGCTGGACGAGGAGGAGGGCGCGGCGACCGCGCTCATCGAGGCACACGCAGTGGTGCGACGCTTGCTGTGCTATCACCGGCGATCCACTGAACAGGATGCGACGATGGCCCTCGCGAGACCAGGAGCCTCAGAATCGATGCAGCGGGTGATCGCGATGACGCAGTTCATCATGGCGCACTTTCGAGAGCCAATCAGCACAGCGGACATGGCCGAAGCGGCGCATCTCAACACCCATTACGCAATGTCGTTGTTTCGGCGATCGGTCGGAACAACACTCGGTGAATACCTAACCCGCTGCCGGGTGTCGGAAGCACAACGCCTGCTGGTCACCACAACGCTGAGCGCGAGCGAGATCGCGCACGCGGCGGGCTTCGGGTCGCAAAGCAGCTTCTACGCCCACTTCGTCAAATTGTGCGAGGTGTCACCTGGCGAATACCGCGCCCGCAACAGCTGAGGAACTGCCCCATCCGTTACAAGCCTCAGACGGATGCCGTCAGACCAGCGGGCGTGAGGGCATCCGTCGTAAGACGGCGACACATCGATTGCACGCCCTTGGGCCCGTCCGTAGCGTGGTCACTACCGCGGCGTACCCAAGTGGTCAAAGGGAACGGTCTCATAGCCCGTCAATTCGCAAGTTCGAATCTTGCCGTCGCGTCTGAAGGATTTCCCCCGAAACGCGCCCGGCTACGCTGGCTGAGGTAATCCCGTTCCGTCTGAAACCCACCGCAGGAGAATCCTGATGCCCCGCTCGATTCGACTCGTCACCGCTGCGCTTGCAAGCCTCGCCCTGGCATCCCTCGCCGGATGCTCTGCGGCCCCGGCCGTTCCCGAGACGCCATCCGCAACGGCGACCACGGCACCAACGGCGCCGTCGGCAGACGCAGAGTTCGACGAACTCGAGCAGCAGTTCGACGCTCGCCTCGGCGTGTACGCGCTCGACACCGGCACCGGACTCGCACTGGAATACCGCAGCGACGAGCGCTTCGCCTACGCCTCCACCATCAAGGTGTTCGCCTCGGCCGTGCTGCTCAACCAGACCAGCGACGACGAACTCGACACGCTCGTGACGTACGACGAGTCCGACCTGCTCGACTACGCGCCCATTACCGAGCAACACGTCGACACCGGGATGACGCTCCGCGAACTGGCCGACGCCGCCATTCGCTACAGCGACAACACGGCGGCGAACCTCATCTTCGAGCAGATCGGCGGCCCGGCAGGGCTTGGCACCGCACTTCAGGCGATGGGTGACGACGTCACCCAGGTGGACCGCAACGAGCCGGAGCTCAACGAAGCTACGCCGGGCGATACCCGCGACACGACCACCCCTGAAGCGTTCGCAACGACCCTCGAAGCCCTCGTCCTCGGTGACGCGCTCGACGCATCCGATCGGGAAACACTGACCGACTGGCTCGTGGGCAACACGACCGGAGACAACCTGATCCGGGTGGGTGTGCCAGCGGAGTGGACGGTCGGCGACAAAACCGGCTCAGCGAGCTACGGAACCCGAAACGACATTGCGGTGATCTGGCCCACCGAAGGCGACCCGATCGTGCTCGCCGTGATGTCGAGCCGCGCTGAATCCGACGCAGACTACGACGACAAATTGATCGCCGAAGCGACCGCGGTCGCGATCGAGGCCCTGAAGCGCTGAGGTTTTCGTTTCTACGTCGAACCGAATGATGGTTACGGCGCCAGCGCAAACTCCAGCGAAGGCTCATCATCGACCGAGAGCGACAGGAACGCCGTCTCGATAACCTCGTGCTCCTCGATTGACCGCTCGATCCGGCGCAACCGCTCGGCAACCGACGACTCCGCCGCATCACCCACGAGGTCGACCGCAGCGACGAGGTACAGCCGCTCAGGCCCAACGAACTCGAGATGCAGATACGTCACCCGTGCGATGTCCGGCGAGTCGAGAAGCGCCCGCCCTGCCATATTGCGGAGCTCCGGCGACGAGTTCGCACCGACAAGGAACCGCCGGTTCTGGTCGATCAGAATGATCGCGACCACTCCGAGAAGCACACCGATCAGGATCGATCCGATCGCGTCGTAGACCGCATCACCGGTCGCCTGATGAATCCCGATACTCACCGCGGCGATCAGCAGCCCGATCAGGGCCGCGAAGTCCTCGAG
>JAZQRG010000502.1:0-4229 GCA_045629445.1 Mycetocola sp.
GCTGAGAACGCGGTCGGTGCGGGACACGACGGCGGGGGCCCCGCCGACGTGGTCGAGGTCGAAGTGGCTGGGGACGAGGAGGTGAATGCGGCCGATGCCGGGGCGGTCGAGGCATCGGGCGAGCAGTGCGGGGTCCGGCCCGGTGTCGATGAGGGCGATGTCTCCCCCGCTGCGCACCACTATCGCGTCACCCTGGCCGACGTCGCAGGCCGCGTAACTCCAGTGAGGTGGGAGGGCCAGCCGCGGTCCAATCCTGTCGGCGAGGAGAGCACCGGCGTATCCGCCGCCGGTGATCAGGAGAATGGCCGCGCAGAGGGTCGCGAGGCCCCGTCGCCCGCGCGCGACGGCGAGAACCAGCACGATCAGGATGACGGTGAGCCCGGCGAGGGCGAGGGCGCCGCCGATTCCGATCAGCCACGGAATCCGGGCGGCTGGTAACCCCGAGACGGTCGTCGCGATTCCGGCGATCCACGATGCCGGCAGCCAGCCGAGCCAGAGGGCCAGCCAGCCCAGCGGCGGCACGAGGTTCACCGTCAGGCAGGCGAGGAGCCCGAGAAGAGTCGCGACGGGTGCAGCAGGTGCCGCGAGGAGGTTGGCTGGAACACCGTAGAGCGGGAGCGATGCGTCGAGGGTGATGAGCACCGGCTGGCAGGCGAGTTGTGCGGCGAACGGCAGGGCGACGCCGGCGGGGGGGGGACGCGGCAGCCAGGTCGACAGGAACGCGGTAAGAGGACGGGTGAGCGTCAGGAGCCCGGCCGTCGCGAGAGCCGAAAGTACGAAGCCATAGCTGCGGGAGATCCATGGGTCGCCGAGAACGAGAATGAGAACGACGAGGCTGAGCACCGGCAGCCCCGCGGCCGGCCGTCCGCTTCCGACCGAGAGGAGAACGGCGACGGCCATGAGTGCCGCCCGGACCACACTTGGTTCCGGCGTCACGAGGATGACGAACAGCGCGAGGCCCGCGAGCCCGCCGCCGATACGTAGCCACCGCGGGGCTCCCAGCATCGACAGGCCAAACACCAGCACGGCGACGATTACCGCGCAGTTTGCCCCTGAGACCGCCGTGAGATGACTGAGCGAACTGGTGATCATGTCAGTGTCAAGATCGCCTGAGACACCCGTCGTTTCGCCGATCGCAAGGCCCGGAAGGAGTTCACCACCCCGCCCGGGAAGCGCGGCGGCGCGTTCGACCAGGCCGTCACGAAGGCTCGGCGCCCACGCCAGCCAGAGCGCTGGCGCGGCGACAGTCGTGACCTTCTCGGCGAAGATTAGAGCCGCGGCACGGTCGCCCGGGGCGGCGAGCTTCACCTGCCCGGTGAGCAAGATCGTCTCCCCTATGACAGCACGCCCACCCGCCGCCGTTTCCGCGAAGGCGACGACGGGCACAGACACAGTCACGGCCTGCCGCCCGACAGTGAGCTCGGTCACCGTTCCGCGGATCCGCTGTTCCGCCGTTCGGACAGCGCCGGTATCGGTGGATCGGTCCCACGGATTCGACAGCGTTCGACTCTGCAGCTCGGTCTTGTCGGTCACGGTGAGCGTCACGGTGATGGCGCGACCCGACTCAGCCGCATATATCAGCAGGGGCGGCGAGCGTGACGCGTCACGAATCCCGATTACGGATGCCACGAGCGCGATCCCGAGGAACGTCACCGCGAGCAGTCCACTCCAGTTCGTTACCCCGCCCGACCAGTGCGCTCCGATCCGCCGTTTACTTGGAGGTCGCCGATGGCGTGATCGCTGTCGTTCGCGTCGGTCCCGCAGCATCAGCACAGCGAGGCCCAGCAGAGTGAGCAGTAGCCCGCCTACGGCGACCCCGGCCGCGGCGGCGGGAACGCCGACCAGAATGGCGGCGCCAATCCACGTTGCCGCTGCGGGAACAACGAGCCGGTGTTCAGCAGCGGGGTTGGTCGTCACGGCTGCGCCACATTCTCATGACGTCAAGCCAAACCGCTGTTGAGCGCTGTATCCCGGGGATCGCCATGACTGTGCAGAGTTCCCGCGCACGCCCACCCGGTGAGGGAACGTCCATCTGCGGTGGGCACATGCTCCTGATCGTGCAGTCCAAGAATTTCTGTACCGAGGCAGATCTCGCTGCTAGCTTAGGCCTGCGCCCAAAAAGGACGCATGACTGGGGGAAATGTGCCTCGATCGAAGGCTGCTCTGGCTGCCGTGTCGGTACTGTCGGCCGTCGCCGTGTTTTCGGTGCTTGGCTGTGCACCGAAAGAAACTCCAGACGCAGCGCAATCACCGGCGACGGCTCGGAGCGCCACGGACCCGACGTGGCCCGTCATTGGGTTCGGCGGGTCAGGTGAGCTCAGCGAGGACGTCGCGGTGCCCAAGGGGGCGCACTCGCTCATAATCACGTTCGTCTGCACCGACGGAGTATTCCTCATCAGCACCGGTGGCGACATGTCCAGGGACCGCCGCGGAGGTTGTGGCGGGGCGCAGACATACGCGATCCCAGTAACGCACACTGCAAACCTGATCGTCTCTGCAACCATGTTCAACGAAGATGCCACGTTCGCGCTGACCGGTGAATTCAGCCGGGCCAAAACAGAACCGGATGCCAGCACCGCCTCTGACTGCGAAGCGTTCTCGGCTATTCAAAGCGCCGTGTTCAACGCCAAAGAGGGTTTCACGGTAGGCGATGTCGATGGCGAGGACTGGGTGACGGTCCTTGCGGAGACCCGTTCAGATCTCGAGAAGCTCAGCAAGAACCCGAGTGGGCTGATCGGGCAGCAGGTCCCTGCGCTGACTGAGGCTATGGCCGGTGATCACGCCATTCCCGATTCTCTCGCTGAGAGCAAGCCGTTCGTGACCGCAACAGACCTCATTGGCCAGGCGTGCGACGCCAATGGAACGCCACTCATTGTCATAGCCCAGTACGGCGGGTGAATTGACGCTCGTGAACCAATATCTGCGTTCCATGACATTCAGGTCGGCTGAGGGACGCCGATGGTCGACGTGCTTGATCATGTCACTGTGATGAGATTGACTCAGCTCATGAACGAGACAGGTCGACCAAGCGGATCCTGCGACCAGCCGTGACGGCCCCGACCGACACTCGCACGAGGCTGGTCAGGGTTGTCCCGCCACCCACTTTGCTGCGGTCGGGGATCGCTCTCGTTCTTGCAGCGATCGTGTTGTGGGCGGCTCTCAATTTCGGCCTGAGAAGCGTCGTGGTCGTGCTTTTCGCAGGGTGGTCGGGCCTTCCGTTTGTGATCATCGCCCCGACCGTCGCTATGATCCTGATTTCGATCATCGTCGCCGTGTGCACCGGTCGCCGAAACATCCCAGCGGCCGTGACCGCCGCCATCGTCGTGACAGTAATCGCTTTTATTGCCTTGGGTGTCGCGTTTGTTCGCTTCCGCACAGTTCCAATGATTTGGGTAGAACCGGGTTTCGAGTTGGTGCCTCTGCTGATCGCGGTTCCGTGCGCGCTGATGCTGGGCTTGTTCCTCGGAAGGTGGAAACTTCGAGTCGTCGGGATGCTCGGTGTAGCACTTCTCGTTACAGGCGCAGTAGTGGTCGGCGGCCCCAATGCCGGCCCGGCGGACTTGTCGCTAGAGGCACGTCTCGAAGCGGAGGCTGAACAGCAGGCAGCAGAGCAGGAGGACGCGAACTTCGAGTCGTTTATCGACAGCGGCGACTTCCCTATGGTCGCGGACGTACCAAATGGCAGGGTCGTTGGAGTGCTCCCGAACGGTGGGCCACCTCAAACTCTCTCCGTAACTGCTGACGGCGGGGTTGTGGAAGTTGTTATAGATCGGAGTCCGATCGCGAGCAATCCGGAGATTACGCCGTGTTGGTATATCTCCGGTCCAGACATGGGACTCGAGCCGACCGACACGATGGAAGATTATGCAAGCTGGTGCGCCAAAGAGGGCGAGCTCTGGCGGCTGACCGATGGCACGGGTTATGCCCGGATGGAGGAGGGCAGCCTCATCGCGGTGTCGTCTGCCACTGTCGACAACGTCCAGGTGGCGGACGGCAAGCGACCAGCGAATGCCGAGGAGATCCTTGAGGCTTGGAACTCATTGCGACTCATGACCGAGGCCGAAGTTCGCGAGCACAGAGAGTGACCCGGCATATCTGGGTGCACGTTACCGGACACCCACCTGTCGATAGTCGTAAGCCTTCGACTATGACGACCGATCGAGAGCTGGCGCCACCGGAAGCAGCGCTGCCCATTCGTGCCGCCGCTATCGGCGCTATCGCTTCCCGCT
>JAZQRG010000503.1:0-2278 GCA_045629445.1 Mycetocola sp.
ACTGGGCGACCGAGGCAGCGGGGTGGCTCAAGTGATCAATGACGAGCTCTTTGCCCGGGCGAAAGCGTCCATCCCCGGTGGTGTGAACTCTCCGGTTCGCGCTTTCGGTTCGGTCGGTGGAACGCCGCGGTTCCTGGTGAAGGCGTCGGGGGCGTACGTGACGGATGCCGATGGCACCGAATACGTGGACCTGGTCGGTTCGTGGGGTCCCGCGATTCTCGGACACGCCCAGCCCGACGTCGTCCGTGCCGTCCAGGATGCCGCTGCGCTCGGGCTCTCCTTCGGTGCGTCGACACCGGCGGAGACCGAGCTCGCCGAACTCGTGAAGTCGCGAGTCGTCGCTGGCGGAATTGCTCCGATCGAGAAGCTTCGGCTTGTGTCGACCGGCACCGAGGCGACCATGACCGCCATCCGGCTCGCTCGCGGTTACACCGGCCGTGATCTGCTCGTGAAGTTCGCCGGTCACTACCACGGCCACTCCGACGGGTTGCTGGCGCAGGCGGGTTCGGGTCTCGCAACTCTGGCTCTCCCCGGTTCTGCCGGTGTCACCGAGGCGACGGCGGCCCAGACCCTCGTGCTGCCGTACAACGACCTCGATGCGCTGCGTGTGGTGTTCGAGGAGCGCGGCGACCAGATCGCCGCGGTCATCACCGAATCCGCCGCGGCGAACATGGGCGTGCTCGCTCCGCTTCCCGGCTTCAACGCCGCCCTCGTCGAGCTCGCGCACCAGTACGGTGCTCTCGTCATTCTGGATGAGGTGCTCACCGGGTTCCGGGTGAGCGCGGCCGGGTACTGGGGCTTGTCGGTCACAGAGGGCCCCGCATACCAGCCCGACCTCTTCACGTTCGGCAAGGTCATTGGTGGTGGCATGCCACTCGCTGCCCTCGGCGGTCGGGCCGAGATCATGGATTACCTCGCTCCGGTCGGCCCGGTGTACCAGGCCGGCACGCTCTCGGGGAACCCCGTCGCGGTCGCCGCAGGAATCGCCACTCTCGAACGGGCAACACCCGAGGTGTATACGCGCCTGGACGCGGCATCCGTCACGCTCTCGAACGCCGTCTCGGACGCGTTCAGCGCGGAAGGTGTTGCTCACGTCGTGCAGCGCGCCGGCAACCTCTTCAGCTTCGTCTTCGCCGACGAGGCGCCACGGAACTATGTCGACGTGCAGGCGCAGGACACCTGGCGTTATGCGCCGTTCTTCCACGCCATGCTCGACGGTGGGGTGTCACTGCCTCTGAGTGTGTTCGAGGCGTGGTTCGTCTCTGCGGTCCACGATGACGCCGTGCTGAGCCGCATTCTCGAGGTGCTCCCAGCAGCTGCGCGCGCGGCGGCGTCCGCGAAACCGGCCTAGCTGGCCGCTAACTGGCCTGACCGGTTACGGGCTGCGCCGCACTCGCTCGCGGGTCCGCGGCCCGAAACAACCCCGCCGTTACCTCTTTGTGAGGTTTCACCACCCGAATTCGATGACCCTACCGGCAGACTGGAACCATGGCCCGTCTTCACTTGCACCCCGACCGACTCGAGATTGCACTGTCGACGGCTGAGAAGACTCTTTCGCTGCGCAAAGACAACATCGTCATCCCGAGAACGTCGATCCGTTCGGCGACGCTGACCGACGATCCGTGGATCTGGGTGCGTGGCATCCGTGCTCCCGGCGCCGCGATTCCGCTGACCCTCGCTGTCGGCCAGTGGAAGTTCCACGGCGGGAAGGACTTCCTCGTGCTCAAGGGCACGAAGCCGTCTGTCGTTATTGATATCGCCGATGAAGAGTTCTCGCGGGTCATCGTCACGACCAAGCATGGGCTTGAGCTCGTTGCGAAGCTGCAGGTCGACGTGAAGCCAGCCAAGAAGGAACCCCGCGCGCGCAAGGCGACGCCTCGAGTGACGCCGAAGCCGAAACGTGTTGTCACGGCGACGACGGATGCCGCTCCGAGCGCGAGCGCGGACGTCGCGGCGACGGGTGGTGCGGCTGCCGCCGGTGCGAAGTCCTCGACCGGTGCGAAGTCCTCGACCCGCGCGAAATCCACCACTCGTGCAACGCCCGCGGCGAAGCCGGAAAAGGTGCCGGCAGCGGGCAGGGCTCGCAAGGCCGCGTCCGCTGCGAAGGCTGAGAAAGCTCCAGTGGCGGCAAAGCCGACCCCGGCGGCGAAGTCCGCCCCGGCGGCGAAGACTGCCAAAGCCGCTGCGGCAGCCAAGCCCGTGACGGCGCCGACGGACGCGAAGCCCGCCAGTGCCGCGACACCGGCGGCCGCTGCCCCGCCCCCTCCCCCACCGCAGC
>JAZQRG010000504.1:0-2627 GCA_045629445.1 Mycetocola sp.
GTCCCCGACATCGTCGTCACCGCCAAGGGCATCGCCGGCGGTCTCCCGCTCTCCGCCATCACCGGCCGTGCCGAGATCATGGACGCCACCCACACCGGCGGCCTCGGCGGCACCTACGGCGGCAACCCTCTCGCGTGCGTCGCCGCGCTCGCCGCGATCGAGACCTACCTCGCCGACAACCTGGCCGCCGTCGCCCGCTCGATCGGCGAGACCGTCACAGCACGGTTCACGAAGGCACAGAAGAACGATCCCCGTATCGGCGACGTCCGCGGTCGGGGCGCCATGATCGCCGTCGAATTCGTCGATCCCGAAACGAACGAACCGGATGCCGCGTTGACGACCGCGATCGCCAGGGCCGCGGCATCGAACGGCGTGATCGTCCTCACCTGCGGAACGTACGGAAACGTCATCCGTTTCCTGCCCCCGCTATCCATCCCAGACGCCTTGCTCATCGAAGGCATCGACGTCGTCCTTTCCGCATTGGAGAACGCATGATTTCCGAATCCGACCTGCTGGCGAAAGTTCCCACCGGTCTCTTCATCGGTGGTGAATGGCGATCGACGGAAAAGACGATCGATGTGCTCGACCCCTCGACCGGCGCCGTCCTCGCATCAATCGCCGACGCATCCGCCGCGGACGCGACGGCGGCACTCGACGCCGCCGTTGCCGTACAGGACGAGTGGGCCGCGACTGCTCCTCGCACCCGGTCGAACATTCTCCGGAAGGCATTCGACCTGATGCAGGAGCGCCGCGACGAGTTCGCGCTGCTCATGACGCTCGAGATGGGCAAGCCGCTCGCCGAGTCCAACGGCGAGGTCACCTACGGTGGCGAATTCCTCCGCTGGTTCAGTGAAGAGGCCGTGCGCATCACGGGGCGCTACGGCATCAACCCCGAGGGCACCGGCCGCACCATCGTCTCGCAGCACCCGGTTGGCCCGTGCTACCTGATCACCCCGTGGAACTTCCCACTCGCCATGGCGACCCGCAAGATCGCACCGGCCCTCGCCGCCGGCTGCACCGTCGTCGTCAAGCCCGCGTCGCTCACGCCGCTCACCACCCTCTACTTCGCGAGGCTGCTCGAAGAGGCGGGCCTCCCTGCCGGGGTGGTCAACGTGCTGACAACGAGCTCGTCGAGTGCCGTAACCGAGCCACTGCTCGACGATCCGCGCTTGCGCAAGCTCAGCTTCACCGGGTCGACCCCGGTCGGCCAGAAGCTCATCGCCCAGTCGGCAAAAAACGTGCTCCGCACGTCGATGGAGCTCGGCGGCAATGCCCCGTTCATCGTCTTCGACGACGCCGACCTCGACGCCGCCGTCGACGGTGCCATCGCCGCGAAGTTCCGCAACGTCGGTCAGGCGTGCACCGCCGCCAACCGCTTTATCGTGCACGAGTCGGTCGCCGAGGAGTTCGCCCGCCGTGTCACCGACAGAGTCGAGTCCTTCGGCATCGGGCGCGGCACCGAAGAGGGTGTCACGATCGGTCCGCTCATCGACGACCGCGCCGTGACCAAGGCCAGCGACCTCGTGGATGACGCCGTCGCGAAGGGTGCAACGCTTCTCACCGGCGGCTCCTCAATCGACGGGCAGGGCACCTTCTTCCAGCCAACCGTGATCACCGACGTACAGGCGGGTTCGAACATCCTCCGCGAGGAGATCTTCGGCCCGGTGCTCGCCATCGTCCCGTTCGGTAGCGAAGCGGATGCCATCCGGCTGGCAAACGACACGGAGTACGGACTCGTGAGTTACGTCTTCACGAAAGACCTCGCTCGCGGCCAGCGGATGATCGACAAGCTGCAGACCGGCATGATGGGCCTCAACGTCGGCGTGATCTCGAACGCGTCCGCCCCGTTCGGCGGAGTGAAGCAGTCGGGCATCGGCCGCGAGGGCGGCTTCGAGGGCATTCACGAGTACCTGTCGACGAAGTACACCATGACTCCGATGTCCTGAGACATCGCACGAACGCACGAGAGGACGAACAATGACGTTGCTCCAGAACTACATCAATGGGAAGTTTGCCGACGCCGCGGGGTCGCAGACCATCGACGTTGTGAACCCGGCGACGGGGGAGACCGTCGCGACGTCCCCGGTGTCCAACGACGCGGACATCGACAACGCGTTCGCCGAGGCGAAGGCTGCGTTCTCAAGCTGGCGGCGCACGACGCCGAGCCAGCGGCAGGCCATGCTCCTCAAAATTGCGGATGCCATGGAAGCGAACGCAGACGAACTCGTCGAGGCGCAGCACCGTAACACCGGTCAGCCGCGGGAGACGATCCGGGTCGAAGAGGTTCTCACGGGCGCCGACCACTTGCGTTTCTTCGCCGGCGCTGCGCGTGTGCTCGAGGGCAAGAGCGCGGGCGAGTACCTCGAGGGGCACACCTCGTTCGTTCGCCGGGAGCCGATCGGCGTCGTTGCCCAGGTGACGCCGTGGAACTATCCGCTCATGATGGCGATCTGGAAGATCGCGCCGGCGCTCGCCGCTGGGAACACCGTCGTGCTCAAACCGAGCGACACCACTCCCGAGTCCACCCTGGTTCTCGCCCGGCTGACGCAGGGCATCCTCCCCGACGGCGTGCTCAACGTTGTGCTCGGAAACGGAAGCACAGGACAACTGATGACCGAGCACCCCGT
>JAZQRG010000505.1:0-2727 GCA_045629445.1 Mycetocola sp.
ATCGGGGTAGCCGTTGAGGTGCCGTAGACCGCTCTCGGCCTCGGCGACCGACGCGTAGCCCGCACGCCCGGCATCGGGTCCGGTCTGGCCGTAACCCGACACCCGGACGAGGATGATGCCCCGATTGCGTTCGCGGAGTACGTCGTAGCCGATGTCCAGTTTTTCGAGCGTGCCGGGACGAAAGTTCTCGACGATCATGTCGGCCTGCTCAACGAGCTCCAGGAAGATCTCGCGGCCACGTTCACTACGAAGGTTCAGTGTGATCGCGCGCTTGTTGCGGGCGTAGACGGTCCACAGGAAGTGGTGTCCGTCGCGTTCGGCCTGCCCCCAACCGCGCAGTGGGTCCGGCGACGTCGGTGCCTCGATCTTGATCACGTCGGCGCCGAGGTCGCCCAGCAGCCGGGCACCGAAAGGGCCGGCGATCAGCGAACCCAACTCCAGGACCCTGATCCCGTCGAGTGCCCCGGTGGGGGCCGTTGGGTCAGGTCCCGATGCCGCTGCTGGAGACGGTGGGGTGCTTGTCATCTCCTCAGTTTGTCGAACCGCGAGCCACCGGGGGCAGCCGGGCTCTGTCGGCGTGTCGCGGAGGCAACCCGGGACGGGCGCAACAGCCGCTCGCGAGTTCCTCTGCGGGCGTAACAAGTGCGCTTCCGGGCGCAGCCTCGTAGCGTAGAAGAGGTGAGCACACCCCACACGACGACAACCCGCTCGGCACACCCTTCTCCACGGACCCTCGGCGAACTTCGTGCCTCGGGTCATGTGCAGCGAAGCGTGAAGGACGAGATCCGTAACAACCTGCTGAACGCCCTACGGTCCGGCGTCGATCCGTGGCCCGGAATCCTGGGTTTCGAGACCACTGTCATCCCGCATCTCGAGCGGGCACTGCTCGCCGGACACGACGTGGTGATGCTGGGTGAACGCGGGCAGGGCAAGACCCGTCTGCTGCGAACCATCGTCGGCCTGCTCGACGAATGGACCCCGGTCATCGAGGGTTCGGAACTCGACGAGCACCCGTATGAACCGATCACCCCGGCATCGATCCGCAAGGCCGCGAACCTGCTGGACGACCTGCCGATCGGGTGGCGTCATCGCAGCGAGCGTTACTCCGAGAAGCTCGCCACGCCAGACACCTCGGTGGGCGACCTGGTGGGCGACGTCGATCCGATGAAGGTCGCCGAGGGACGGAGCCTGGGCGATCCGGAGACCATCCACTTCGGGCTCATCCCGCGGGCGCACCGCGGCATCATCGCGATCAATGAGCTGCCCGACCTCGCCGAACGCATCCAGGTCGCCATGCTCAACGTGATGGAGGAGCGTGACATCCAGGTCCGCGGCTACAGCCTCCGGTTGCCGCTCGACGTGGTCCTGATGGCCAGCGCCAACCCCGAGGACTACACCAATCGCGGTCGGATCATCTCGCCACTCAAGGACCGGTTCGGTGCCGAGATCCGCACCCATTATCCGATCGAACTCTCCGACGAGATCGCGGTCATCGAGCAGGAGGCCGACCTCACGGCCACCGTCCCGACGTTCCTGATCGAGATCATCGCGCGGTTCACCCGGTACGTCCGCGACAACCCGGCGATCGATCAGCGGTCCGGTGTCTCGGCCCGTTTTGCCATCGCCGGTGCCGAAACCGTTGCCGCTGCGGCACTGCACCGGGCCGCAGTGCTCGGGGAGGACCTTGCGGTGGCACGCGTTGTCGACCTCTCGTCGGTGATCGAGGTGCTCCGGGGCAAGGTCGAGTTCGAGTCGGGTGAAGAAGGCCGCGAGATCGAGATCCTCGAGCACCTGCTGCGCAAGTCGACCGCCGACACCGTGCGCGAGCATCTCGGTGGTGTCGATCTGGCGACGCTGGTCACCGCGCTCGAGGCCAGTGAGCCGGTGGTGACCGGTGATCGGGTCTCCGCCAACGACCTGCTGACGTCGATGCCGGAGGGCACCGAGCCAGTGGTGAACAAGATCGCCGAGCGACTCGACGTCATCGACGACGGAGAACGTGCCAGTGCCCTCGAGTTGGCGCTCGAAGGTCTGTTCCTGGCCCGGCGGATCGGCAAAGAAGCCGACGGCACCGGCCAGACCGTGTACGGCTGAACCGAGAGAAATCGACATGCCCCGCAATAATTTTCACCGCTCCCGCTATCTGCGGTACACCGGTGGCCCCGACCCGTTGGCGCCACCGGTGGACCTGCGCGAAGCACTCGACGCCATCGGCGACGACGTGATGGCCGGTGGATCCCCCCAGTCCGCGATGCGGGAGTTCCTGCGCCGCGGCAGCAAGAACATGCGGGGACTCGATGAACTGCGGGAGTTGGCGAACAAGCGTCGCGAGCAGATCCTCAAGTCCCGCAACCTGAACGGGACCTTCGAGGAGATCCGCAAGCTGCTCGACGACGCCGTGCTCGACGAGCGCAAGCAACTCGCGCGCGACCTCGATGACGACGCCCGGTTCGCCGAGATGCAGATCGAGAACCTTCCGCCGTCGACCGCGCAGGCCGTGCAGGACCTCTCCGACTACAACTGGCGCAGTCCGCAGGCGAAGGAGAAGTACGACAAGATCAAGGACCTGCTGGGCCGGGAGCTGCTCGATCAACGTTTTGCGGGGATGAAGGAAGCCCTCGAAGGGGCGACCGAGGAAGACCGGCAGCGCATCACGGACATGCTCAAGGACCTCAACGAGCTCCTCGCCGCGCACAATCGCGGTGAGGACACCACCGAGCAGTTCGA
>JAZQRG010000506.1:0-1894 GCA_045629445.1 Mycetocola sp.
CCAAGCGCCTGGTCCCCGTTGCCCCATAGGTATGTGGTCGGCACCGTCACCATCCGTTCGCTCGATGCCCGCCGATCCGGCAGCCACGCACCTCGGTACCAGTTGAGCCCGCCCGTCAGGCGCCCTCGCTTCGACATGAACTCGCCATACCTCGCGGCCGACGGCGCGTTCAGTCCCATCCGACGCAACAACACCGCGAGCCGGCTCCGCAGAAGAATCTCCGGAAGTGCCGGCAGCTGAAACACCAGCACGTAGAAAGAACGGAGCAGCTGAGCGGATGCCACGAGCGAACGTTTCATCGCGAGCGGATGCGGCGTCGACAGCACGGTGAGCCCGCTCAGCCGCTCAGGCGACACCGCAGCCAACTGCCACGCAAGCGCCCCACCCCAGTCGTGGCCGACGAGGTGAACGCGTTCCTGTCCAACTGCGTAGATCAGTGCCAGCACATCTCGTTGGAGTTCCACCGAGCGGTAATCCCGCCTGCGGCGTGGACGCGCGTCGTCGGAATAGCCGCGCTGGTTCGGCACCAGGGTTCGAAGCCCGGCATCGTTCAGTAGAGGCACCACGCCGTCGAATGAGTGCCGGTTCGCCGGGAACCCGTGCAGGAGCACCACCGCCGGTCCATCGAGGGGCCCGCTATCCGACACGTCGAACGTCAGGCCATCGCGGGAGTATCTGCTGATGCGCTCGGGAATCATCCTCCAACCTTCGGCCACGCGGTCACCCGATAGTAAGGGGTTGAAAAGCTCGCGCGGCAGCCTCATATCGGGATGAGGACGCCCTTGTCCGCGAGCTCCCCCGCGAGCACCATAAAGCCATGACCAAATACCTGATTTCCTTCCCGAGCAAAGCAATGGTGATCACCGACGAGGAAGCTCCAGCTGTCTCCGCCGACTCGCACGCTGTGATCGAGGAAGCCAAAGCCGCCGGTGTCTACGTCTTCGGCGGCGGGCTCCTGGAAGACGTCGATCCCGTGCTGGTTTCGGCTGACGGATCGGTGAGCACGGATATCTACCCGGGCAGCAACCTCACCGGCGGGCTTTGTGTGCTCGAACTGCCGACTCGGGATGCCGCGGTCGAGTGGGCGAGCAAGATCGCTGCCGCTTGCCGTTGCGCTCAGGAACTCCGCGAATTCGGGTACGACCCGGCCAGTTAGTGCCTGCCCTCGAGGATTCCCCAACGCGAAAACACCCGCTGAGGTCGGGATCATCCGGCGTGCCAGGTGGTCTCGACCGGAACGGGTGTTCTCGGTGAAGCAAGTGTTCTCGGTAGAGCTGGACTACTCGCGCAGCACGGCACCGAAGCGCTCGGTGGCCAGCGCCGAACCGGCGAGCTTGGCCTCCGAGGCCTCCGCCGCCGTCAGGGTGCGGTCAGGAGCACGGAACCGCAGCGCGAACGTCAGGCTCTTCGCTTCATCGGCGACACCCTGGCCGCGGTAGTCGTCGACCAGACGGATGTCTTCCAGCAGTTCCCCTGCGCCCTCACGAACGGCGGCGAGCACGTCGCCAGCGGGAATCGAGCGCGGCACAACGAGAGAGAGGTCCTGCGTGGCTGCGGGAAGCGTGCCGATCACACCAGCGGCGATCTCGGCATCCGTGGATTCGAGGATCGCGTCGAGGTTAAGCTCGGCGACGGCAACGACCCGCGGCAGGTCGGAGTCGAGGGCGAGCTGCGGCAGCAACTCCCCCGCGTACCCGACGACGCGTTCGCCGACACGAAGCTCGGCGGTGCGTCCCGGGTGCAGCGAGTGATGGCTGCCTTGAACGACGTCGATCGTCGCGCCGGTCGCGAGACCGATCTGCGCAACGGCAGCGAGGGCATCCGCTATTCCAGACGGAACCGCAGCGACTCCCGGCTGCTTCGCAACGACGTTTCCGACGATGAGCACCGCGAC
>JAZQRG010000507.1:0-3720 GCA_045629445.1 Mycetocola sp.
GCAACGCCGGCGTAGAACGCGTCAATGCCAACCCAGGCGACGAGCTGCTTGAGGACCGAGCCGCCCTTGGCGTACGTGATGCCGTCGAAGTTGACCTGAACATCTTCGAGGTCGTTGATCGTCGCAACGATCGGGTGGGTCGACGGAAGCTGGTCCTGCTTGTATGCCCAGCTCTTCTCCATGGCGTTGAACGTGGTCCACGCACCGGTCCACTCGGTGGCCTCGGCGACGGCGATCGTCGACGCCCACTCGGCGAACGACTCGTTGAGCCACAGGTCGTTCCACCACTTCATGGTGACGAGGTCACCGAACCACATGTGCGCGAGCTCGTGAAGGATCGTGACGACACGACGCTCCTTGATGGCATCCGTCACCTTGGACCGGAAGACGTACGCCTCGGTGAAAGTGACGGCCCCAGCGTGCTCCATCGCGCCCGCGTTGTACTCGGGGACGAACAGCTGGTCGTACTTGGGGAACGGGTAGGGGTAGTCGAAGTTTTTCTCGAAGTATTCGAAGCCCTGACGCGTCTTCTCGAAGATGTAGTCAGCGTCAAGATACTCGGAGAGGCTCTGGCGGCAGAAGACACCGAGCGGGATCGTGCGTCCGTCACTCGAGGTCAGCTCGCTGCGCACAGCGACGTACGGGCCGGCGATGATCGCGGTGATGTAGCTCGACATCCGCTGCGTCGGCTCGAACGCCCAGGTCTTGCTGTTCTCGCCAGCGTCGACGGGCTCAGGGGTCGGCGAGTTCGAGATGACGTCCCAGTGGGCCGGCGCTGTCACCGTGAAGCGGAAGGTTGCTTTAAGGTCAGGCTGCTCGAATACGGCGTACATCCGGCGGGAGTCAGGCACCTCAAACTGGCTGTAGAGGTAGACCTCGTTATCGACCGGGTCAACGAAGCGGTGCAGTCCCTCACCGGTGTTCATGTAGATCATGTCGGCGTCGACAACGAGCTCGTTATCGGCCTGCAGGTTATCAAGGGCGATGCGGATGCCGTCACTCACCGCTGCGACATCGAGCGCAACGCCGTTGAGGGTCACCGAGTGCACGGTGCGGGTGATGGCGTCGATGAATGTCGATGCGCCAGGGGTCGCGCTGAACCGCACGGTCGTCGTAGACCGGAACGTCTCCGGGCCGGTCGTGAGGTCGAGAGCAATCTGGTAGCTCGAGGTGGAGACGAGCGATGCTCGTTCCTGTGCTTCGGCGCGAGTGAGGTTTTCTCCGGGCAACGCGGAACTCCTTAGTTCGGTTGGGCTGCAGACAGGGGGGATTGTGTCCGAGTTTCCAGCGTAGCCCTCCGCCTTCCGTCGTCGGGAGGGGCACAAAGGGGCCGTCGCGGACAAATCCGTGGTTGGCTGGGCAGATGAGCATCGATACAGGCACAGCCGCACGCACAGACGCAGACCGAGGCACTACCGGCCCGACAGCCGTTGACTTCTGGTTCGACCCGTCGTGCCCGTGGGCGTGGATGACATCGCGGTGGGTTGACGAGGTTGCCCGGTTCCGCAACCTCGAGGTGACCTGGCACGTGATGAGCCTCGCCGTACTCAACGAGAATCAGGACGTCTCTGAGGAGTACCGCGCCTTCTTCCCGCGGGCCCTTCGCTACACCCGCCTCGTCACGGCCGCGAAGGAGGAATTTGGCCAGGCGATCGTCAAGCCGCTCTACGACGCGCTCGGTGCCCAGATCCACCTCGCCGGGTCAACGGATCCCGACACCGTGATCTCCCAGGCGCTCGCCGAGGTCGGCCTGCCGCCCGAATTCGCCGAGCACTCCGAGAGCGATGCCTACGACGCCCAGATGCGAGCGAGCCACTTCGACGGGATCGAACGCGTCGGACAGGATGTCGGAACCCCGGTCATCGCGGTGAACGGAACGGCCTTCTTCGGCCCCGTGATCTCGCCGGCGCCACAGGGCGAAGAGGCTGTGCGGTTGTGGGATGGCATTGTCGCGGTTGCGTCATACCCCGGCTTCTTCGAGCTCAAGCGCAGCCGCACCGTCGATCCGATCTTCTGAGCGGCAGCGGGTTCGCACACTCGGCGGCTGGGACCGGCAGAATGGATGTATGCGCATCCATATCGCCACCGATCATGCCGGCCTTGATTTCAGCACCGACCTTCAGAAGCACCTTCGGAGCAACGGGCACGAGGTCGTCGACCACGGGCCGGTCGACTACGACGCGCTCGATGACTACCCGGCTTTTTGCATCAACGCCGCGCTCGCGGTCGTACGTGACCAGGACGCAGGGATCGAGTCGCTCGGGGTTGTGTTCGGCGGATCAGGGAACGGCGAGCAGATCGCCGCGAACAAGGTTCACGGCATCCGTGCTGCCCTCGTCTGGAACGAGAGCACAGCGAAGCTCGCCCGCGAGCACAACGATGCGAACGTCATCTCGATCGGAGCGCGCCAGCACTCGTTCGACGAGGTGAAAACATTCATCGACACGTTCGTCGCTGAACCGTTCTCTGGTGACGAGCGCCACGTGCGCCGGATTGCCCAGATCGCGGAGTACGAAGCGACGGGGACAATCGCCGGCAAGGGTGTCGACGTAGAAACGTCCGAGCGGGGTTAGCCGTGCCAGAGGGCCATTCCGTTCATCGCATTGCCCGGCAGTTCCGTTCGAACTTCCAGGGACACCGGATCACAGCGTCGAGCCCGCAGGGCCGGTTCGCCGAAGGAGCGTCTGTGCTGTCCGGCCGGACCCTTGTCGACGTCAAGGCGGTCGGCAAGCAGATGTTCCTCGACTTCGACGACGAACTCTGGCTGCGGATTCACCTCGGCATGTACGGTGCGTGGGACTTCGCCGGCGAGATCACCTCTGATGCGACGATCGCGAGCGCCAACGGTCGGATGGGCCAGACCAACCAGCACGGCACCGACCTCGCCGCCGTGATCCTCGATGAGGCCGGCGAGAATTCACTGCATTCGATCGGCGCACCGCGGAAGACCCGCGTGCGGATGTCTGAGCAGACCAAGGGCCTCAAGGGTGAGGAGTGGGACACCTTCCCGCCGCCTCCTGTCGGTGCTGTGCGGCTCCGGCTGCTGACCGAACACGCGGTCGCCGACCTCCGCGGGCCGACGGCGTGCGAAATTCTCGACAGCGCCGCAGTGAATGCCGTGATCGCGAAGCTCGGCCCCGACCCGCTGCTCGACGGGAGCCAGGCCGCCGAAGACCGGTTCACCGCTGTCGTTCGGAAGAAGCCGACGCCAATCGGGCTCCTGCTGATGGACCAGTCCGTTGTGTCAGGCATCGGCAACGTCTACCGCGCCGAGCTGCTGTTTCGGTCACGGATCAACCCGCACACACCGGGCAAGCTCATCCCCGAGGAGTTGGTGCGCGGACTCTGGCGCGACTGGGCGCGGCTTCTTCCGATCGGCGTCGAGACCGGCCAGATGATGACCATGGACGACCTCGCTGGCGATGACTACCGCAAGGCGATGGCGAGCAGGGACGACCGACACTGGGTCTACAAGCGGGAAGGCCTGCCGTGCCGTGTGTGCGGGACACACATCGTGCTCGAGGTCATGGGTGCGCGCAAGCTGTATTGGTGCCCGAACTGTCAGCGCTGAGCATGAACCAGAGAGGACGGTCGGCGCGATGACCGAATTCCGGCTGAGCGCCACCAGGCCCGGCTCCGGCGTGCGGCACACGCTGACGGGCGCCCGCATTGTCGGCAGCAGCGGAGCGCCTGTCGACATCGAGGTCGAGGACGCGCGCA
>JAZQRG010000508.1:0-2538 GCA_045629445.1 Mycetocola sp.
AGCTGATCGCCAACGAACCGCCGCCCCGAAACACGGTGGCCCTCACCCAACTCGCGGCGTCGCGCCTCGGCAAGGACGTCGACGATCTTCTCGACGCCGGGGTCGTGTACCCCGGCCCTGAGTCGGAATCCGGCTGGAGGACCGTGCTCAAGGACATCGAGTGGCGAATCGCACCGGGGGAGCGCACCGGCATCCTTGGTGTCAACGGCGCGGGCAAGTCCACGCTTCTCGGGCTCGTCACCGGGGAGGTCAAACCGACATCGGGTACGGTAAAGCGGGGCAAGACGGTGCGGATCGCGAGCCTCACCCAGCAGTTGAACGAACTCAAGGAGATCGAGCACGAGCGGGTGTCCACCGTGGTCGGTATGCAGAAGGCGGCATATGTCGCTGGTGACAAGGAGCTCACACCGGGTCAGCTGCTCGAGCGACTCGGGTTCACGAGTGCTCAGCTCTCGACCCCGGTCAAGGACCTCTCCGGAGGCCAGCGTCGCCGGCTGCAACTGCTCCTGATCCTGCTCGATGAGCCCAACGTTCTCATCCTGGACGAACCGACGAACGACCTCGACACCGATATGCTCGCGGCGATCGAGGACCTTCTCGATTCATGGCCGGGCACCCTGCTGGTCGTTTCGCACGACAGGTACCTTCTCGAGCGAGTCACCGACCAGCAGTACGCGGTACTTAACGGACACCTCAGGCACCTGCCGGGCGGAGTCGACGAGTATCTGGCGCTTCGGTCAGGTCAGGCCGCAGCGCCACTGATCGCGCCGCTCGCTGGCGAGGCTGCGGCTCAGTCGAACGGAACGCCGAAACTTGGCGGAGCTGAACTCCGCAATGCACAGAAGGAAATCGCGTCGATCGAGCGCAAGCTCCAGAAGGCTCGGCAGAAGGTGGTTGACACCCACGAGCTCCTGGCGAACGCCGACCAGACTGACTATGCGGCACTCGGTGAGCTGACTGAAACCGTCAGTGCTCTCGAGACAACGATCGTCGACCTCGAAACGCGGTGGCTCGAGCTCTCAGAGCTGCTCGAGTAACGCCAGACACCGAACGACCAGCGCCCTCCACCCGGACCTCCGGGGGAGGGCGCTCGTCGTTTCAGGCACACGATCCCACGGTGGGCACAAAAAAACACCGGCTCCGACACGGTGACCCTTTCAGGTCGGTCCGTGTGGAGCCGGTGTTCGAAGAATTACGGGGTGACCGTGGGTCACCGGCGCAATAGTTTTAGTTAGAGCGGGCGGATGTTCTCAGCCTGCAGGCCCTTGGGGCCCGTTGCGGTTTCGAATTCAACCTTCTGGTTCTCTTCGAGCGAGCGGAAGCCGCTGGAAGCGATGGCCGAGAAGTGCGCGAACACGTCGGCGCTTCCGTCATCGGGAGCGATGAATCCGAAGCCTTTTTCTGCGTTAAACCACTTGACGGTTCCTGTTGCCATGATGATCTCCTTAGGAGTCTTGCGTGGATGACGACTGTCGTCATCCCAAATGCGGCGTACCTGTCCGCTCCTACAAGAAACGGCGGCTCTTCAGATGAAGGAACCGCCGTAAATCAATCACTGCGTAACACTACTACTGCGTTTACAACCGTAGCTCAGGTGAGCAACGAACGCAACACCAATCTGGAAGTGACTGTGCATATGCCGAATCTCGATGTATTTTCCGTTAGCGGCATGAACCCTCCCGTAGTCTCGTGAACATCCCGGGCATAAGCCCGAACTTCATATATCACGGCTGGGAAGTCGGGCTCGACTCTTTTTGGAGGTGCCATGACAGCAACAGCTACCCTTGGCCCTGTTCGCAAGACCACCACACGTATCGCCGGTATGGAAAACCCGACGAATACGTTCTCCGCTTTGCTGAAAACGGTTCGTGAAGCAGGGTTGCTTCAGCGCCGCACCGGCTTCTATCTCGCTAACCTCGCCGTACTCACTGTCGCGTTGATCGGCCTCGGCGTCGGTTTCGTTCTCCTCGGTGACTCCTGGTTCCAGCTGCTCATCGCGGCGGGGCTCGGCATCATCCTCACCCAGTTCGCCTTTGTCGCCCATGAAGCGTCGCACCGCCAGGTGTTCGAATCAGGCCCGGCGAACGACCGCCTTGGTCGCATCCTCGCCGACGCTGTCGTCGGCATCAGCTACGCCTGGTGGATGACCAAGCACACAAGGCACCACGCAAACCCGAACACGGTTGGCAAGGACCCGGACATCGAGATCGACACGATCTCTTTCATCGAAGAGGATGCCGCCAAGGCGAAAGGCGCTCTCGCCTTCATCACACGCCGCCAGGGCTACCTCTTCTTCCCGCTGCTCACCCTCGAGGGCCTCAACCTGCATTTCCGTTCGATCGTGACCTTGTTCACGGCTGAGAAGGTCGACAAGCGCTGGCTCGAACTGACCCTCATCGCTCTCCGTCTCAGCAGCTACCTCGCGGTTCTCTTCCTCTTCCTCCCGGTCGGAATGGCCTTCGCCTTCCTCGGGGTTCAGATGGCTGTCTTCGGCGTCTACATGGGTGCGTCATTCGCACCGAACCACAAGGGGATGCC
>JAZQRG010000509.1:0-4208 GCA_045629445.1 Mycetocola sp.
CAGGCGGTGCTGCCGTTCCTCGGCCCAGGCGTCGTCGCTGTACTACCTCGCCTACTACGCCGGATCGAGCGCGCTCGGCTGGGCGCTCGGTTTCGTCTTCGCGGACGTCTTCGCGGACGTCGGCTGGGACGGCGTCGTGGGTGCCGTGGTGGGGATGTGCGTGGTGGCTGTGGTGCTCGCGTTCGCGGTTGCGGCGGCCTTCGGATGCGGCGGGGTCGGGTTAGCCGCGATTAGACTTGCGGAGCTAGCCTCTGTAGCTCAGTGGAAGAGCCACTCCGTCCTAAGGAGAGGGTCGGGGGTTCGAATCCCTCCAGGGGCACAGTCTTGTTTGCTCATTTCGCGCGATCTGTGCCGCGTCGAGAAACTGAGCGTTCTGCTCTCTTCGGTTGCGCGGTCGGCACACCGGGGGTCTGTGGGCCCGTAGGCAGCACCACCAAGGTCATGCTTACTCCCGTCGTGCAGGGATCAGGAATGCGGTCAGGTTATGACGCTGCGATCAATCGACGATCCGGTCTTCTCGACGAGCGCCTCAGCGACTTGCATCACAGCGTGCTGCCGCTCGGCGCGGGGCAGCGAGATATCGACGGACAGAAGACGCACTCGCACCCCACCGACGATCACCTCATCGTAGGGAGGCGGTTCCGGGTAGATCAGCGAGACGTCGGTGAGTCGGAACCGCGTGGCGTATCCGACTGCTTGATAGACGTCGGCGGGGTCGATGCTGCCAGTGCGCTTGTTCTTGAGGTCGGCAACGGCAACAACATCGGTCCCGTCGAAGACGACGACATCGGGGCGAATCTTGATGCGCTTCTCGTGATCGAGATGAGCTCGGTGCTGCACATCGACCGAGAAGCCCATCGGCGCAAGAGCGCGGTCGATGCCGCGACCTACGGCATCCTCGAACACTCGATCCATGTTCACGAGCAGGGTTGATCCGCGCGATGACCCCGCCCCTTCGAAGTCGAAGGCGGTGCTCTGCAGGATGAGGCGGGCCAGGCCTACGGCGGAGCGATAGCGCTCGTTGAGCCTCGTCCAACGCACCTCCGCCGGTGAAGCAGACGGGCGCGTCGGGGTGATGTCGACAAGCTGGAACTCCAGCCGACGTAACCGGCGGGTCAGGGCGGGCGTGAGCACCCCTAGCCCCAGAAGCACCCTCCCAGCACCGGCGAGCAGCTGATTCTCGAGCACATCGGTCGTGTAGTCGTCATAAGTCACGGCCACCGGCAACGGCAGCTCGCGAGGCCTTCCCGAAAGGCGGCCGAAGTCAATCCGGCCGCGCACAGAGTAGAGATCTTCGTCGACCGTGACGTAGCCCTGCAGGATGCCGCCCCGCAACGCGCGCTCAGCGTTGTCGACAAAGGATGCCGCGATAACGGAGACGAGATCGTCGGATACTTCCCAATCTGCGGCATCCTCTCTCCACTCGACCAGATGCATCGTGTGGGTGAGGAGTTCGAAGAGCCTATGCACCGGGATCTTCGGCGCCACGCGGATCATGTGCCCGCTGATGGCAGCAACGCCGACGTAGCGGGTCGCCGAGAGGCGCCACCGTCCGGAGACGTCGCGGTCGGGCGCAATTTCGAATTGCTTGGCGTTGGCGAGCACTCGGACCGCGTCGGCCTCGAGTTCGAGCTCGCCCTTAGCACCCCACTCGATCAGCTCGATCGTCATGCGCCGGAGAGTGGGATCGCGGCCCGAATGCTCTCCAGTGAGAACCGCGTCAGTTCGTCACGATTGCCGTAAAAGCGCTCTTCCAGTAACGGCATGATGCCATGCGTCCATATGCGTTCGAGGCGACCCGGCTTGAGAATTTGCTCGGTCATCAAGTACGACGGGCCAATCGCCGCATCCGGGTCGCCGAGGCGTGCATTCAGCTCGGCCAGCAGGCGCGCTGGCTCGTCTGACATGCCTCTCGCTGTGAGCCAGCGACTGAGCATCTCGCTGACAGGCGCGACCGCCGGCGACATCTCAACGAAGTAGAAGCGGCGGCGCATCGCAGCATCCACGAGCGCGATCGAGCGGTCGGCCGTGTTCATCGTCCCGATGATGTAGAGGTTCTCGGGGAGTGTGAACTCCATGTCGGAGTACTGAAGGCTGATTGGCTGATCGCGGTACTCGAGCAAGAAGTAGAGCTCGCCGAAAACCTTCGCGAGATTGGCGCGGTTGATCTCGTCGACGATCAGAACATGCGGGAGACTGGGGGCCGCGGCCGCCGCATCCGCTATACGGCGCAGCGGGCCCGACTTGATCGCGAAGTCGACCTTGCCCGCCGCAGCGGGCACAGGACGGTATCCCTCGAAAAAATCCTCGTAGGTATATGACGGGTGAAACTGCACGATCTCGAAGGCGCCCACGCCGCCCGCCAAATGCTCGGCCAAGGCTTGGGCGAGGTAGGTCTTCCCGGTTCCCGGGGGCCCATAGAGAACGACCTGGCGCTTCTCTTCGAGTAGTTCGATGACCTCGTCGAGCCACGGCTTGTCGAGGAGGAGGTCCTGCGCGAGTTGTGGGGTGGCGAGAGGAAGGCCCCTTTGCTGCGGATCGACCGCTGGCGTCTGTCGTGTTTCTCCGCTCACCCAGCGTTCGAGTTCATCAATCTCGGGTGTAATGAGCGTCAACGTGAGCAGCGTCTTCATCTTGGATTGCAGACTTTTCGCGATATCGCGTCGCTGGATCGGCGCGTCCGCGTTCAGCCACTCGATCGATCGAACTGTCTCTTTTCGCGTGCGAGCGAGAATGTCGCGCGAGCCGGAGTCAACGACGCCAAGGTAGACATTTTGCCCGTTGATCGTGACGACGTAGTCACCGATCTCCATCTTGTTCACAAATCGCCAGACTTGGCCGAGCTCGTGGTTGAAGTTGCCGGCTGTGGTGTCCGTGCCTGCTTCATCGGCCATCGCCCGGAGCTCGTCGCGACTGACGCCCGGCATGAGTTCAAACGGAAAAGTATCTGCGAAGCCGATCCCGCACGTACCGTCCGCCAGCCAGTCTGGAACGCGCTCGCCGCCGGATCCACGGATGAGCCATGCGCCGCGAACCTGCGGTTCAACCGGCTCAGGGAGGGCTGGATCGGGAGTCATCGGTTGGACCGTCGGCTCGGGCTCGGGGTCCCATAACCCACGCACCTCGGACTGATAGAACGAGAAACCGTCACCGTAGGTCTTCGCCAGGCGTTCGCGGACGTGCGCGATCGTCGCGTCGTCGTTCTCACCCTCCTCGGACGGCTCTGCGAGTGAGGCCATCTTCCGCTTGTGATACTGGCTGACGGTGTCCTCGAACGAGCCCGGGTGCACGAGGTGCAGCAGGGCATGCCGCTGCGTCTGATCGGCGACGCCTTCGAGCGCGAACACAATCGCGCGGAAAGCGTTGGGGTCGCTCAGCCAGTTATCGCGCTCGTGAGCTGATGCCGCAGTCCATCGCTCGGCGAAGCGTACGAGCAACCACAGCTGGTTTGGGCGTCGGGTGAAAAACGATGTCCCGGTCGCAGCGAGCCCGGTGTGGAGCACTTCGTCGAAGATTCCGGACGGGCCGGTGGCATGCCCGATATCCGCTACCTCATCGAGCAGTTGACGCTTGGAGGGATACCCCTGCTTCCGCGCGACGACAAGGTGTAACCAGGTGAGCTCCTCGATGAGCTGGCCGGCTGGGCGGGAGATGCTTGCCAGCTGATCCCTCAACTTGTCGAGGAATCCGCGCTTTGTCTCATCGGGCTTCTCGATGAACTCGCGCACAAGTTCGTTCGCGGATGCCTGCGTCCACACGTTGCTCACGTCCGGGTCGTCCGCAGGAAGAAAGGTCGACTTCAGCTGGCGCAATGACCGTTCGCGGAACTTGTCAAGCGCGCCGTAGAGCGCGGCGATTTCGGGCACATCCAGTTGAGACTTCAACGGCTCTCCTCCTACATTCGCACACGGGAAGTGCGGATGGTTCTCAACCTAGCCGGGGTATTGGCGCCCACGACTAACCGCGTGTTGACGCGACAGCCCTCGATAGCTGGGAGCCGCGATGGGGTGATTGAGCTTAAGTACGCGGCCTCTCGGTCTGGCGACTCGCACGCAAGACCCGGATTGCAAGCTGGGAAACCCAGCGCGCGCCGTCAGTCACCGCAGTCTGGCCTAGAGGGTCTGCGGACTCGACGGCAGCGCCACCAGGGGCATCTGGAAAGTGGGAATCCCGGCCAGACGCTGCGGTAGCCAGCCCAGGCACACACC
>JAZQRG010000510.1:0-8799 GCA_045629445.1 Mycetocola sp.
GTTGCGTTCCGGCGCCACCGAGACGCAGGTTCGGAAGGCGTCTGACCAGGGTCAGATTGTCCGGAGCCGGTCGATGCGGGGCACGCTTCACGCGCTCACGCCCGACGACCTGCGGTTGATTCTCCCGCTCACCCGGAACCGGGTAATCGGATCTCTGAACGCACGCCACCGCGAGCTTGAGATCACCGACGCCGACGTGGCCGCTGCGTCGCGCGCTGCCGAGTCGGCGCTGACGACGGGAAGCGATCGACTCTCGCGCAAGGAACTGTTCGCGGTCTTCGAAGCGGCGGGGCAGCGCACCACCGGGCAGCGTGGCATCCATCTCGCTTTTCTGCTCGCCAACAGCGGGCTTCTCTGCCTCGGCCCGTTCGCCGGCTCGGAGCAGGCGTGGGTGCTCCTCGACGAGTGGGCACCGGGAACGGCACACCAGGTGGACCGGGACGAGGCTATCGCCGAGGTCGCGCTGCGGTACTTCCGCTCTCACGGCCCAGCAACGGTTGCCGATTTTGCGTGGTGGACGAAGCTCCCCCTCAGAGACGTCAGGGCGGCCGCGGCTGCCGTCCGCGACCGGCTCGGCGTCGTGTCGGTCGACGACGTCGAGTACTTCGCAGCGCCGGAGCACCTGGAGCTTCCACCACGCGCGCCCGTCGCACGCTCAGTGTTCGCCCTTCCCGGTTTCGACGAATTCCTCCTCGGTTACACCGATCGCTCTGCCGCACTGGACGCCAGGTATGCGCCCCGCATCGTTCCAGGCAACAACGGCGTTTTCAAACCGACGATCGTCGCCGCTGGTCGCGTGGTCGGTACCTGGACGAGAAAAGACACCTCACGATCGATCGACGTCACCGCGCAGCTCTTCCGGGACGTGACGGTGACCGAAATGCGACGGCTCACCGATGCCTTCGAGCGATACAGCGCGTTTCGCGAGAAGCAGGTCCGCGTCACGACCCAGTCGACACCGTAGCGACCAACGACAGCACCGCTCGGCGAGTAGCGTGAGACTTATGCGACTTCCCGCCGCCCTCAGCCCAGCCCGGCTTCGCACCAAGAGCCGGGTGCCACTGCTGCAGGTCGTGAAAACCTCGGTGGCGACGGTTGCGGCGTGGTTTGTCGCCGTTCTCGTCCTGCCATCCGAGCTTCCCATCTTCGCGGCCATCGCAGCGCTCCTCGTCGTCCAGCCGAGCGTCAACCAGTCCTTCTCGAAAGCGATTGAGCGCACCGTCGGTGTGATCGCCGGGGTTGTCATCGCTTCGCTCATCGGCTCGGTGTTCAGCGGGCAGACCTGGGTGATTCTCCTCGCTATCGTGGTGTCGATTTTCTTCGGCTGGGTATTCCGCCTCACCCCCGGCTCGGCAAACCAGATCCCGATCAGCGCGATGCTCGTTCTCGCGATCGGTGCGTCCACGCCCGGCTACGCGCTCGACCGGATCATCGAGACCCTCATCGGCGCGGCCCTCGGCGTGATCGTCAACGTGCTCATCGTTCCTCCTGTCGCGCTCGGACCTGCCGAACGCGACGTGAACCTGCTCGCGGATGAGATTGCGTCAAGCCTTGAACGTCTGGCAGCCGCACTGACGTCGCCGCAGACTCCGCAACAGCTCGACGCGCTCATGATCGAGGTGCGACTGCTGCGTCCGATGCGCGACGCGGCGGCGGCATCCGTTTCACAGGGCGAGGAGTCGCTCACACTCAATCCGCGTCGGTCGGCGCTCCGCACCCAGCTTGCCGAGGTTCACACCCTCCTCGACCGGCTCTCGCCGATGGTAACCCGGGTCATCGGCATGACGCGGGCACTTCACGATCATTACGACCCTGCGCTCGACGACGAGCCGTCGCTCACGTCCATCGCGAGTGAGCTCAGGCGTGCCGCCCACGATCTGCGGCTGCTCACCCATCACACTCCGGGGACCGAATCGGATGCTTCACTATCGACTGTGGAACCGCCCGCCCTGACAGCACCGCTGAGGATCAGCAGGCCGCACCCCGATCACTGGATGCTCATCGGCTCGCTGATGGAGGATCTGCGACGGATCCGCGAGGAGATCGTCGGAGCGGAGTGACGTCGTCGCGACGGTTACCCGGTTGGTGTGCCGGCGGGCGGAGTCTCCTTCTCCCGTGCGAGCCGGTTTCGCAGGGTGAGGATCCTCAGCACGGCAGTGTCGATGTGCGCATCGCTGAGCTCCCCGGCATCGACGGCGGCGTCAATCCCAGCGATGAGATTCTTCGGGTCGGATCCGTCGCGTTCGGCGTCTCCCCGGAACACGTAGAGGAGCATGGTGCTGCCAGCGGCCAGCGCGCGGACGGCGTTCCGTGTCGCGTCGAGGTACTCCGGCACCCCGCTGTCTTTGAGCATGAGCATGTCGTCGGTGATGATCACACCGTCGAATCCGAGCTGGTCCCGCAGGATCCCGTGCCAGGCAGCGGACAGGCTTGCCGGACAATCATCGACCGCGGAGTACCTGAGGTGCCCGACCATCACGACGTCTGCGCCCGCGTGGATCCCCCGTTCGAAGGGAACAGCATCCGTTATCGCCCAGGTCGCCAGATCGATGTCCGTTTCAGGGATTGACGAGTGTGAGTCACCCGGCGTTCGACCGTGCCCGGGAAAGTGCTTGAGAGTTGAGAGGACCTGACCGCGTTCACCGGTGACAGCCGCTGCCACCCGAGCAGCGGCCTCGACTGGCGACACTCCGAGTGCACGGCCGAAGATGAATGAGTCGGCGTCGGCGGTGACGTCGGCGACGATCCCGAAATTGACCGAGATGCCCGCCTCAGCGAGCATTCGCGCACGCTCAGCGAAGGCATCCCGCGTCTGGTCAGCTGGAAGGTGCTTGAGGGTGACGGATGAGGCGATCCCGTCGCTCGCGATACGCCGGACGAGTCCGCCCTCCTGGTCAATACCGATGAGCACCGGAAACTCAGCATCAGAACTCGCCGCTTCCGCGAGTTTGCGGACGTCGGCGAGGTCGGCGGAGACGTTGTCCGGCATGAAGATGAGACCGCCGGGCTGATGTTCCGCCGTGAACGCCCGAACAGTTCCCTCGTCTGTTCCAGGAACGTGAAGCATCAGGATGCTTGCGATCTTCTGGGCGCGAGACATCTCGGCAAGGCGGGCCTTGGCCGCCCGGACGGCAAGGTCCTCAACCGCCGTCACTGCACACCCGGCCGGATGATCGTCACGCCAGCAGGCGCCGTTCCCTCGCTCATGGCGAGCATCGCGGCAGGTACCTTCTCGAGCGTGATCGTCCGGGTGATGAGGTCCTGCGGGCGCAACCGGCCGGACGCAACGAGGTCGAGCATTGCGGGATACTCGGCAGCGCTCATGCCGTGGCTTCCCCTGATCGTGAGTTCTCCCGCGATAACGTCGGCCATGGGGATCCGGGGCGGAGCGTCGAACAGGCCTACCTGAACGTGCCGGCCGCGTCGTGCGAGCGACCTGATCGCAACAGCCGTCGTTCCCTCCCGGCCGAGCGCCTCGATCGACACCTGGGCACCCCCGTCGGTGAGTTCGCGAATCCGCTCGACGACATCGTTATCCGTGAGACCGCCCGAGTTCAGGACCTGTTCTGCACCGGCACTCGTGGCGAGGGCGAGAGCCTGGTCAGAGATGTCCACGGCGATGACCCGGGCACCGAGCGCCGCCCCGATCATGACGGCACTGAGCCCTACTCCCCCGCAGCCGACAACAACGACCCACTCGTCCGGCCGCAGGTTCGCTTGAGTGACAAGGGCACGGAAGGAGGTGGCGAACCGGCATCCGAGGATCGCGGCGGCACCCGCATCGAGCGAATCCGGCACCTCGATGAGGTTGACGTCGGCGAAGGTGACCGCGACACGCTCAGCATATGACCCCCAGTGCGTAAAGCCAGGCTGCGTTTGGTTGCGGCACACCTGGCCCTGGCCGTCGAGGCACTCGGGGCAGCTGCCGCAGGCGCAGACGAACGGGACGGTGACCCGCTGGCCAGGGCGGAAGCGGCGGACGTCTGGCCCGACTGACTCGATCCTGCCGACGAATTCGTGCCCGGGCACATGGGGAACGCGCACGCCAGAGTCGTGCCCTTCCCACGCGTGAATGTCACTGCGGCAGAGTCCGGTTGCTTCCACGGCGATGACGGCCCCGTCCCTCGCAGGCACTGGGTCGGGCAATTCCTTCACGGTCGGCTGTTGGCGGAAGGAATCGAAGGAGACAGCACGCATGAGGTAAGTATCCCGCAGGACGTCTCGACTACGCTTGGTTCAGCCGGATCCCCTGAGCCGGCGGCCTGTTCGCGGGAAAGGACGGCATGGACGCGACCACCGAAACCGTCAACGAGATCATGAGGTTTGTCGATCTGGGCGGGGTGCTCGCGAACGCAATTCTCGGTGGAATCGCCGCCCGGTCGGCCCGCCTCGACATCGTCGGCTTCGTCATCCTCGCCGTGATGAGCGGGCTCGGCGGCGGAATTATCCGCGACACGTTGCTGCAGCAGGGCCCGCCCGTTGCTCTGACCGACCCTGCCTACCTCGTGATTGCAATCGCCGGTGCGGTCATCGCGTTCTTCGTCCCGTTCCGTGGACGATGGTCGAATCGGTCGCTCGTGCTTCTCGACGCCCTCGCTGTCGGCTTCTGGGCGGCCGCCGGCGCTCAAAAGACCCTCGACGCCGGTCTGGGCTGGTTGCCTGCAATCGTCATGGGCATTGTGACCGCGGTGGGCGGCGGCGCCGTGCGTGACATCATGCTCCTGCGCATCCCCCGCATCTTCGGCGGGAACACGCTGTACGCGACGAGCGCGCTGGTGTCGAGCGTGGAGATGGTTGTGCTCTCCAAGCTCGGTATGCCGACCCTGGGCTCTGCGGTCGCCCTCGCAAGCGGTGCCGCTCTCTCGCTGCTCGCGAGACGGTTTGGCTGGACCCTCCCCACCGAGGCACGGGTGCCAACGCCGCGGCTCGTTACCGAGTTTCGCCAGCGCCGCCGCACCGCTCGGGAGGCCCGCCGCGGTCGCCAGGGCGGTGCGCCGCACAACGGCCCCGACAACGAGCCCAACGGCGGGGAGACTCTGGACACGCCGACACCTCAGACGTAGCCTGAGCGGGTCGGGGCGTGTGCCGTGAGACACCGCCAGAACTCCTCGAGAGAGAGCGTGCCATGGCCACCGTTCACGAACATGAGCCGCCATACTCTGTCGGCTATTTCATTGGAAGTCTTGCAACGGCATCCATCAATCGACAGCTTGCTGGGGCGCTTGTCGCTCTCGCTCCGCCCGAACTCGAAATGCGGGAGATTCCGATCGGGAACCTGCCGCTGTATAGCTACGACTACGACGCCGATTACCCGGCTGTCGCTCGCGAGTTCAAACAGGCCATCGCCAGTGTCGACGCGGTGCTCTTCGTGACGCCGGAGTACAACCGGTCGATCCCGGGCGCTCTGAAAAATGCCATCGACTGGGCCAGCCGCCCGTGGGGCGAGAACTCCTTTACCAACAAACCGTCTGCCGTGATCGGCGGTTCCATCGGTGCGATCGGCACCGCTGTTGCCCAGCAGCACCTCCGGAGTGTGCTGAGCTTCTGCAACTCTCCGCAGATGAACGCGCCGGAGGCCTACCTGCAGATCACGCCAGGACTCATCGCGGAGGACGGATCGATCACGAACGACGGAACGAGAGCGTTCCTGACCGACTGGATGCAGGACTTCTACGGTTTCATCACGCGGGTACTGACCGTACTGCCGCGACCCTAAAGCACGTTAGACCGCGCTCACCGCGCGCGCCTTAGTCGAGCGCGTCCACGTAGAACCAGCGCCTGGCCTCCCGCACGAACCGGCTGTTCTCGTGCTGCTCGTGTCGCCCATCGGGTCCCTTCGAGTAGGCGACGAACTCAACTGTGCCCTCGCTGTCGAGCGGGCCGCCGCGTCGACGACCGATGATGTCGAGGCGGTACCAGCGCGTCTCTGGGTCCAGTTCAAGCTCGTGCGGACGTGTCGACGGATGCCAGGTCTCGAGCAGATAGGACGTGTTCCCGACCGCGTAGGCCGAGAACCGCGACCGCATGAGCGCCTCAGCTGTCGGGGCGATGGCGGCACCCGAGTGGTAAGGACCGCAGCAGGACCCGTAGGTCTCTCCGCTCAGGCACGGGCAGCGGGAGGTATCGGTGATGGCAGCGGTCACCCTTCGATTATCTCGCGCCGGGAGCCACCTCGCCGCGGCGCGGGCCTTGCTCAGCCAGAAACGGCACAACTTCATCGATTCCAGCTGCCGTTTGTGTCCGAGCAACGGCTTGAGCGCCGTGTCAGCGCCGCTCGGGCACGAGAGACCGGCTACTGCGGAGAATCCGGCGTCACAAACGACGGCTTTCGGCCAGACACGGCCAGATTACGGCCAGACTTCGGGGTCCGTCTCGGATGCCATTGCGGCCAGAACCGCGCGCTGGCAGCATGGCACCCGCCTGGCGCCAAAGCGGCGCGGTGGCGTGCCGAGAAGGGAAGGGCGAACCATGCAGGATGACCTGGCGCAGGAGCCAACCGTCGAGGTGAGGGAGGCAGTTGCCTTCGCAGCTATTCCGATGGTCGCGCGAATGAGCGATCTCGATGAAGCAGGCGTTCAGGCGGAGGAGGAACTCTTCAGAAGCCTCGAGGCGCTCGGGATAACGCCGACCTACCCCGTCTTCTGGGAGTACCAGTCGGTCGATATGGACAACGAGTTGCGCCTCCGCATCGGCGTCCGGTTGAGCGAGGCAGCTGCGGCAGCGACCGCCGGACTCGAAACGGGTGTCCATCCGGCGGGCTCCTATCTCACCTTCATTCACCGCGGCGATCCGAATGAGCTGTATTCGGTCACAGGATGGTTCATCGGGTGGGCGGAGAAGCACAACATCGAATGGGATCGGAGCGACACCGACCCCAACGGCTGGACCTGCAGGCTCGAAGAGTATCTGACTGATCCCGCAACGGAACCTGACCGGAGCGCCTGGCGAACGAAGCTCGCCTTCAAGATCCGCGATCGTGACCGAGTTGCCGCACCGCATGCGACCGGACAACCTCCGATGACTGACGTTGATTGACGACGGAAGTTGATTAGCTAAAGACGCGCGCCGTCTTCGACTCGATCGAGTTCACAGCGCCCTTGACGAGCACGCGTCGGAGGGACAATATGAGGATAATTCGCGCCGCGCCACCCCCGGGAAGGATCGCTCGAAGACCCCGGAACCCCGGCACCGCGCCACAAAGGAGTGCGCATGTTCCGCAAGCTTGCCATCGCCACCAGCGCCGCATTGGTCGTCACGATGCTCGTTTCCACGCCAAGCATGGCGAGCCCTCCGCCTCCGCAGGTAGATCAGGACCGCCTGGCGGTGTATACCGGCACGGTGAGCGTCGAGGACCTGGCCGCCATCGTCGAGCTGGGTGTCGACCGCCAGGAGCTGGTGACGACGCCCAACGGCGAGGCATCCGGCCAGGTGGACGTGCAGGTCATCCTGAGCGGCGATCAGGCCGCGCAGCTTGCAGAGGGAGGCACGACGCTCGAGGTGAAGACGCCGTCGGCGCAGCGTCGATCCCTGGATGCAGCCGACGGCGTGTTCCGCACCTACAGCGGCGCTGGCGGCATCCTCGAGGAGCTCATGACACTGGCGGCAGCCAACCCGAATATCGCCGAGTTCCGTGTGATCGGGCAGACCGTGAATGGCCAGGACATCGGCGCGGTGCGGCTCACCAAGAACGTCGCGAAGACCAAGGACGGCAAGCGCCCCGCCACGGTGTACGTCGGCGCGCAGCACGCGCGTGAATGGATCACGCCCGAGATGGTCCGGCGATTGCTCAACTACTATGTCGATTCGTACGGGAGCGACCCGCGTATCAAGGGCATCGTCGACGACACAGAGCTGTGGTTCGTGCCCGTCGCCAACCCCGACGGCTACGACTTCACCTTCACCGAGGGCCAGCGACTCTGGCGCAAGAACCTTCGCGATAATGACGGAGACGGCCAGATCACGGTCGGCGATGGGGTGGACCTCAACCGCAACTACCCCACCCGCTGGGGTTACGACAACGAGGGCTCCTCACCCGACCCGGCGAGCGAGACCTACCGTGGGACCGCGCCCGCATCTGAACCCGAGACGCAGGCGCTCGACGCGCTGTTCGCGAAGCTCACGCCGCAGTTCCTCGTGAATTACCACTCGGCCGCGGAGCTGCTGCTGCACGGTATCGGCTGGCAGGTCTCGACGCCGTCGCCGGACGACGTGATCTACGAAGCGATGGTGGGCGACGACGCGACGCCCGCGATCGAGGGCTACGACCCCGACATCTCGGCAGAGCTGTACACGACCAACGGCGATACCGATTCGCACGCCCAGGAGGCGTACGGAGTTCTCGGCTTCACACCCGAGATGGGCACTTGCGAGTCCGTGTCCGACTTGTACGACGATGACGAGTGGAACTCCGAAGACTGCGAAAGCGGCTTCAACTTCCCCGACGACGAGGGGCTCATCCAGGCCGAATTCGAGAAGAACATCCCGTTCGCACTGGCCGTGGCGGAATCTGCCAAGGACCCGAACGACCCCGTCTCGGTTGTAGGCCGGGATGCTGAAGACTTCCGCGTCGACAGCTTCTCGGTCTCTTACGGCGACCCACAGACCGTGGCCGTCTGGGCAAAACGGGACTTGCTCGCGAAGGTGATGAGCTACCGCATAAACGGCGGACCCCTGCGGATCTCGCCGGTGAAGGAGTGGAACGGCGGCGAGCGGTACGGCGACGAGAACGTCGACTACTACGGCGAGTATCGCGGAACCGTGAAGGGTGCGAAGGCCGGCGACAGCGTCGAGGTCTGGTTC
>JAZQRG010000511.1:0-14117 GCA_045629445.1 Mycetocola sp.
GTCAGATCGCTGGCGGGTCAGCCCATCGGCACTCGGCTCGTTTGCCGGCCGCCGTTCGAGAGCCCGCATCACACGGCAACGGCCGCTGCGATCCTCGGCGGCGGGAGCAAGGCCATCCGACCCGGAGCCGCAGCGCGAGCAGCGCACGGTGTCCTGTTCCTCGACGAGGCGCCGGAGTTCCAGGCCAACGTGCTCGATGCACTGCGCCAGCCGCTCGAATCCGGGATGATCAGCATCCATCGGGCCAACGCTGTCGCTCACTTTCCGGGTCGGTTCCAGCTCATTCTCGCGGCAAACCCTTGCCCCTGCGGGCAATACGGCAGCAGGGAGAACACCTGCGTGTGCCCACCGAGCGCGATTCGCCGGTACCTCGGCAGGCTGTCCGGCCCGCTCATGGACCGCATCGACATCCAGCTCCGGATGCGACGGATCTCGCGCGCTGAGATGGTGGTGTCCGGCGACACTGCGCGGATGCGCAGTACCGACGCGCGGCGCATCGTCTCCGACACCCGCGCGCGCAGCCTGGCGCGGCTCACCGGAACGGCCTGGACGACGAACGGGCAGGTACCTGGCCCCTGGTTGCGATCCGGTGAGCGGATGCTGCCACGCCAGGTCACGCAGCCGCTTGACCGGGCACTCGAACTTGGAAGTATCACCATGCGCGGCTACGACCGGGTCCTCAGGGTGGCGTGGACCCTTGCCGATATGTCGGGGGCCACCCAACCGGAGCAGGGGCACATCGGACGGGCGCTTTTTCTTCGGAAGGGGATCTGACATGCGGATATTCGGCCTCGACGCCGACGAGGTGAGTAGCGCGGTCGCTTCGGTGACGTCGCCGGTCGTTCTGCCGGAGGGGACGGGCGCGACGGCCGAGGATGTCGCCGATCGATTCGCGCGTGCCGTGTGGACCGGCATTGCCGAACCGGGGGACAGCGCCGCGGGATTCCTCGTCTCCGCACTCGGGGCATCCGATTCTCTCCGCGCGCTGATCGAGAGATGGAGCCCCACCAGGATTACCGCTGCAGTGCAGGGGAGCGACGGTGACACAGAGACCGCCGCCGAGATCGCGGACCAAATGCGAAAAGCAATGGCTCGGTGGGTGCCCCGGCTGGATTCCGCTGCCGCGTTGGGGGCGGTCCGGCTCGCTGCGCACGCTGGTGCTGTGCTTCTCGTGCCGGAGGATGCGTCGTGGCCGGTGCCGCTGAACGATCTCGGGCTCCACGCTCCACTCGCGCTCTGGGTGAGGGGCGACCCAACGCGGCTGGCGGACACTGCACGGTCGATCTCGCTCGTCGGAGCGCGAGCCGCGACCGGGTATGGAGAACACGTCACCGTCGAGGCCGGGAGCGCCCTCGTCGGCCGCGGGTTTGCGATCGTGTCAGGCGCGGCATACGGAATCGACGGTGCGGCTCACCGGGCGGCACTCGCCGCCGATGGCACCACTGTCGCCATTCTTGCCGGGGGAGTGGACCGGCCATACCCGAGTGGCCACGACGCGCTCATCGGGCGCATTGTTGATACCGGTGTCGTGCTGTCCGAGGTGCCGTGCGGGGGGTCGCCGACCAAGTGGAGGTTCCTGCAACGGAATCGATTGATTGCCGCCATCAGTCAGGCGACCGTTGTCCTCGAAGCGGGGTGGAGGTCAGGCTCGCTCAACACGGCCGGACACGCGGCCGCCCTCGGCAGGCCGCTCGGAGCGGTTCCCGGTCCGGTCACGAGCGCTGCGTCAGCCGGCTGTCACCGGCTCATCCGCGAGTACGGGGCGACGTGCGTGACGAACGCCGATGAGATGGCGGAACTCGCGGTGAGCGGTGGTGTGAACGAGTTCGAGGAGCGGCTCGATTCCGGCGACGAGGAGCGATTGCCAGTGGCATCCGGCCGAACCTCTGACGAGGTGCGCGTTCTCGACGCACTGAGCACCCGGTCCGCCCGTCACGTTAGCGATATCGCGAAACGGTGCGGGCTACCCATCGACGTCGTGCAATCGCTGCTTGGGGTGCTTGAGCTTGAGGGCGTGGTGGAGGAACGCCAGCAAGGTTGGGTCTATCGGGCACGGCGGAATTCGACGCTCTGATCGCCGGACGCTCAGGTGACCTCCTTCAGGAACGCGACCTGGTCGGCGAGCAGCCTGGCCCGGATGGAGGGGCGGTAGACCTCAAAGTGGGTGGCGTCATAGTCGATCTGGCGTCCGCGCGGCGCCCGAGTCGCAAGCTCACGAACATTGTCGAGCGGCGCTTCACGGTCACCGACCGCGGCGCACACCAGAAGCGGGGCTCTGACCCGTGCCGCGAAATCGCCCGGGTGGTATTTCGACATCGCGAACAGGTCGCGAGGCGCCACCTCGTTGCGCCAGGTCACGGAGTCGAGGGCCTCGACCGCCGTTGCCGCGTCGTCGGATGCCATGACCGCGAGTGACCCTTTCGGCCCGACGAGCGGAATGTAGGCCGGTGATCGTCCGAACCGTCCGCGAAGGCCATCCCGCACGATTGCCCAGACAAGCCGCACGGTTCCGACCAGGGTTCGCCCCTCGACCCGGGGAGGGAACCCGTTGTATGGGATCTGCGCGATGACGGCGATCACATCGTCCCGATCCGCCGCTGCCGTGACGACGTGACCGCCGCCGAGTGAGGTTCCCCACAACACGACCCGAGACCCATCCAGCCGGGTGTCTGTTGTGATGTGGTTCAGAGCTGCCCGGATGTCCTCCAGTTGACCGGCGATGCTCATCACCTGTCGCGGCTCGCCTCCGCTCACTCCGAATGTTCGATAGTCGAACGACACCGCCGCAAACCCGGCATCAGCAAACGCCTCCGCGGCGGCGCGGATGGCTGGGGTGTCCTGGGTCCCGCCGAAGCCGGTGCACAGCAGCACAACGCCAGGTGGTGTGTCTGATTCGGGCAGAAGCAATGTGCCCCGGCACTGGACACCGGAGGAGAGGAAAGACAGAGAGATAACCGTGTGCATGCGTCGTGCCACCTCGATCCGTGCTGGCGTCTGGCGGGATGCCATACGGTACCGTATGGTCCGAGGTGCTTCAAGGGGTCGGCACGCGTTCCGCTACTGCGGCCGTACCTGATGGTATGGTGCCGCCATGAGTGAAGCACGTGACCGCTGGCTGGACGAGGGTGTCCGCGTCCTGGCCGATGAGGGGTTCAACGGAATTCGGATCGACCGGCTCGCTGCCCGCCTGGGCTTGTCAAAGGGATCATTCCACCACCATTTTCAGGGGGCGGATGATTTCAAACGCGAGCTGCTCAGCCGCGTCGAACGATTGTCGGTCGATGCCCTCGAGCAGGCGATCAGCAACGCCCCAGCCTCCGGCAATGCCCGTGACATTCTCGGCCACCTGACGGATGCCGTCGGCGCCCCGGCGGTTGGCCTGTACCGACCGGAACTCGACGTTGCGGTGAGGGCATGGGCGCTGTCTGACGCTGATGCGCGGGCGACTCTCGCCCGCATCGACGAGGCACGACTCTCGGCGCTTGAGGCGGTGTGGCGCCCCCTGGTCGGCACCGACGCCGAGGCCAGGACGGCGGCGCTCGTTCCCTACCTGCTTGCCGTTGGCGCTGCGGTAACGTCGCCGCCGGTCTCGGGAGCGCAACTCAAGGCTGTCTTCGACATGATCCTCCCTCTCGTTCCCGAAGCGACGCCAGAACAGGATGTCGCCCCAGCACCCTGACGGCCCGGTCGCCGCTTGTGCCGGACCATACGGTTTGGTATGGTCACCCTATCGACGCTGAGGTGACCCATGACGATTCTTCCCGACCCGGTATGGCCCGTGATCGTCCTCGCCATCATTCAGGTGATCGACGGCATCCTCTGCATTCGACCTGTCGCCTTCGTGGCCGCATGCTTCACCGACGTGAAGTTCCCGCGGCGGTACTGGTGGGTGATGCCACCGATCAAGTTCGCTGCGGCGGGAGGTCTTCTCGCCGGCATCTGGATCCCGTACCTCGGCCTTATTACGACAGCTGCACTTGTGCTGTACTTCCTCGTCGCCATCTCGATGCACATCTCAGCCAGAGACTTCGGCAGGAACCTGTTCGTCAACGCAACCGGCATGCTCGTCATTTGCGTTGCAACGGGGCTGTTCAGCTTTCTTCTCTGACGCGAACGCGGCATCGTGGTGAGTCTGCGAGCGACGGATGCCGCAATGCGCGATTCTGGGGAAGTGAAGATTCCGCCCGCCATCGCTCGCTACGTCGACTATCTCGCCGTCGACCGGCAGTACTCGGAGTCGACCTGCCGTGCCTACGAATCCGACCTCGCAGCGTTTGCTGCGTTCGCCGAAACGCGGGACGTTGACGACGTCGCAGACGTGAACCTCGACCTCTTCCGGGACTGGCTCTGGATCTCATCGCAGTCCGGCCTCGGCCCTTCGACCCTCGCCCGACGTTCCGCGTCGGTTCGGGGCTGGTCCGCCTGGCTGGCCCGCAACGGGCACATCGATGTCGACACCGCGGTTCGACTGCGGTCGCCGAAGATTGGGCGGTCACTTCCGCACGTCGTGCAGCGACCGCAGATGGACGCGCTGCTCGACTCCCTCGGCGACAGAGCCGCGACGGGAGACCCCGTCGCCCTTCGCGACGCGGCGCTCATCGAGCTGCTCTACGCCACCGGTATACGGGTGTCCGAGCTGTGCGGGCTGAATACCGACGACGTCGACCTCGATCGCCTGACCGTTCGCGTGCTCGGAAAAGGGTCAAAGGAACGTGTCGTTCCGTTCGGTGTGCCAGCGCATTCGGCCCTGGTCGACTATCTGCGGATGGGGCGGAGCGCGCTTGCGGCGCGCGGGAACCAGACAACGGATGCCGTTTTTCTCGGCGTCAAAGGGGCAAGGATGGGCCCGCGCAGTGTCTACAACCTGGTCAGCCGGCTGCTCGCGTCGCTCCCCGGCGGTTCTTCGCAGGGTCCGCACGCCCTTCGCCATACCGCGGCAACCCATCTGCTCGACGGTGGCGCTGACCTTCGAGCGGTGCAGGAAATGCTCGGTCACACCTCCCTCGGTACCACCCAGATCTACACCCACGTGTCGACCGAGCGACTCAAGGAAAGCTACCGGGGAGCACATCCGCGCGCGTGATCGCGGTCAGCGCCCGAGAGGCAGAAGCACCGCGCGGGGGACTGAACCCATGAGCGCGAGCGGGTTCACGTACTCGCCGTAGAGTCGGACGCCGAAGTGCATGCACGACCCTGAGCAGTGCCCGCCAACGGCAACGGTGCCAACGGTGTCACCGGCATGAACCTCGTCGCCCTCCTCGACAGTCGCGAGCACGGGCTCGGCACTCGACACCAGGCCGCCCGGCGACGTGATTGACACCACGGGGCGATCGACAACGACGCCGGCGAAGCTGACGACACCGCTCGCTGCGGCGAGAACCATCGTTCCTTCAGGCGCTGCGATGTCGACTCCGCGGTGACCGGCCGAATACCGGGTTGCCGGTGCTTCGAACTGTCTGAGAATCTCTCTCCCGGTATCGGTAGGCCAGCCCCACGTGCCGGCGACTGAGTTGCTTGATGCGCGGGTGTCATCCCGCGGCTCGACCGCACTGGCGGCGACGGCTCCCAACGGGCCAAGAGCGCCCACGAGGAGAACGGCCAGGACGGTGATGCCCACGAGTCGTGGCGAGGAAGAGGGCATGCGTCCACTGTGCGGCATCCGCCGACGGGTCAGAATCCGACGTTGGCATCTGTGGTGATCCCGCGCGTAAACCGAGCCTGTTCAGGACGCGCGGAGCAGCGTCGTACTGCTAAGATATTCGGAGCACCTCGCATGTCGGGGTGACTACGCGTGCCCATTCGGCTCCCACATCCATTCGGTCTTTCCGTGAAACTCGGAGAGCGGACGTGCGCCGGGCACCAGGAAGCGCGGCCACTCGGCCGCACTGACAACCGACAGACGTTCGCCGGGATACCGGCGCGTCAGAATAGGAGAACGGCTCATGGCCGTCGTAACCATTCGCCAGCTGCTCGACAGCGGCGTGCACTTCGGGCACCAGACCCGCCGTTGGAACCCGAAGATGAAGCGCTTCATCTTCACGGAGCGTTCCGGCATCTACATCATCGACCTCCAGCAGTCGCTTGGATTCATCGACAAGGCATACGACTTCGTCAAGGAGACCGTCGCCCACGGTGGAACCATCCTCTTCGTTGGTACGAAGAAGCAGGCACAGGAAGCGATCGCCGAGCAGGCGACCCGCGTCGGCCAGCCCTACGTCAACCAGCGCTGGCTCGGTGGGCTCCTCACCAACTTCCAGACTGTGTCAAAGCGCCTCGCTCGCATGAAAGAGCTTGAAGAGCTTGACTTCGAAGATACCGCCAAGTCGGGCTTCACCAAGAAGGAAATGCTCATCAAGAAGCGCGAGCTCGACAAGCTTCACAAGTCGCTCGGCGGAATCCGCAACCTCACGAAGACGCCTTCGGCTCTCTGGGTTGTCGACACCAAGAAGGAACACCTCGCCATTGACGAGGCGAAGAAGCTCGGTATCCCCGTTATCGGCATCCTCGACACCAACTGCGACCCCGACGAGGTCACCTACCCGATTCCGGGTAACGACGACGCGATCCGCTCGGTCGGCCTGCTCACCCGCATCATCGCGGACGCAGCGGCTGAGGGCCTCATCCAGCGCCACCAGAAGCCGGTCGAGGGCGAAGCCCCCGTCGAGCCGCTGGCCGCATGGGAAGCTGAACTTCTCGGAGCAGATGCTGCTGCAGCTGAAGCCCCGGTCGAGCAGAACGATGCTGACGCTGAGGTAGCAGAGAAGAACGCGGCAATCGCCGAAGACGCTCCTGTTGAGGTCGTTGCTGTCGAAAGCGACGAGAAGACCGAAGAGCGCCTCGAGGCTGAAGCGACCGACGCTGAGAAGCAGCCGGCCGCCGACAACAACTAATAGCAAACGAGGAGTTCACAAATATGGCAAACATCGCTCTTGCTGACATTAAGGCTCTTCGCGAGCAGCTTGGGACCGGAATGGTCGACACCAAGAACGCGCTCGTCGAGGCCGACGGTGACATGGAGAAGGCCACCGAAATCCTGCGTCTCAAGGGAGCGAAGGGCAACGCGAAGCGTGCCGACCGCTCCACGAGCGAGGGTCTCGTTGCGGTCAAGGAAAACGGCGCATCGGTCACGATGATTGAACTCGCCTGCGAGACCGACTTCGTCGCGAAGAACGACAAGTTCGTCGCTCTTGCAGACAAGGTTCTCGACGCTGTTGCGGCAGCCGGTGCATCCTCTCTCGAGGAAGCACTCGCCGCACCCGCCGGCGAGCAGACTGTCGCAGACCTGATCAACGACCAGGCCGCCATTCTTGGCGAAAAGGTCGAGCTGCGCCGCGTCGCGCTGGTTACGGGAGAGCAGTTCGCTGTGTACCTCCACAAGACCAGCAAGGACCTGCCGCCGCAGATCGGTGTTGTCGTCAGCTACACCGGTGATGACGCTGAAACGGCCCGCGCGGTCGCCCAGCACATCGCCATGTTCGACCCGCAGTACCTGACCCGCGAAGAGGTTCCGGCCGAAACCGTGGAGAAGGAGCGCGAGATCGTCACCGAGATCTCGAAGAACGAGGGAAAGCCGGAAGCGGCTCTTCCCAAGATCGTCGAGGGTCGCCTGACCGCGTTCTTCAAGCAGGTCGCACTGCTCGAGCAGGACTATGCACGCGACAGCAAGATCCAGGTCAAGAAGGTTCTTGCAGACGCAAACCTGACAGTGACGGGCTTCGCCCGCTTCAAGGTCGGCGCGTAAGTACACAATGAGGAGTCCGGATCACACGTGATCCGAACCCCTTTTGTGTGCGCGGCGCGACGCGCCACCAGTCTCACAACACACTGAACTCTTAGGAAAGGCGACAACGGATGTCTGCAGTCACGAAAAAGCGCAGGGTACTGCTCAAGCTCTCCGGTGAATCTTTCGGAGCCGGGTCACTCGGGGTCAACCCCGACGTCGTGTCGAACATCGCTCGCGAGATCGCCGAGGCCGCACAGACCGTCGAGATCGCCATCGTCGTCGGAGGAGGAAACTTCTTCCGCGGAGCTGAACTGTCACAGCGCGGAATGGATCGCGGACGCGCCGATTACATGGGAATGCTCGGCACCGTTATGAACGCGCTTGCCCTCCAGGACTTCCTCGAGCAGGCGGGAGCTGAAACCCGCGTGCAGTCCGCAATCTCCATGACACAGGTCGCTGAGCCGTACATTCCGCGCCGCGCAGAGCGCCACCTCGAGAAGGGCCGCGTTGTCATCTTCGGTGCAGGCGCAGGGCTTCCCTACTTCTCAACAGACACCGTCGCCGCGCAGCGTGCGCTCGAGATCGACGCCGATATCGTGCTCGTCGCCAAGAACGGCGTCGACGGCGTGTACACGGCCGACCCGAAGGTTGACCTCACAGCGACCAGGATCGACAAAATCACGTACCAGGAGGCCCTCCAGCGGGGACTCAAGGTCGTCGACTCCACCGCCTTCAGCCTCTGCATGGATAACGGCATGCCCATGCAGGTCTTCGGCATGGCCCCGGAGGGCAACGTCACGAAGGCGATCCTCGGTGCCGGTATCGGAACGCTCGTCAGCAACTGACCCTGCCGGTCTCCGGCCGACCGGAGTCCTCCGCCTAGAATGGAGGACGACTACACGCAACAAGAAGGAGTCGCACGTGATCGCCGAAGTTCTCTCTGACGTAACAACCCGTATGGGAAAAGCAGTTGAGGTTGCGAAGGAAGACTTCGCCACCGTCCGGACTGGCCGCGCCAACCCGCAGATGTTCCAGAAGATCCTGGTCAACTACTACGGCACGCCAACGCCGCTCGACCAGCTGGCGTCGCTTCAGAACAACGAAGCACGCACGATCATTGTGAGCCCGTACGACAAGACCGCTCTCAAAGACATCGAGCAGGCGATCCGCGACGTCCCCAACCTCGGCGCAAACCCGACGAACGATGGAAACATCGTGCGGGTGACCCTTCCCGAGCTCACGCAGGAGCGCCGGAAGGAATACGTCAAGATCGTCCGTACAAAGGGGGAGGACGCGAAGGTTGCCGTTCGCAACATCCGTCGCAAAGGCAAGGATGACCTCGACGCGCTCAAGAGCGAAGTCGGCGACGACGACGTAGCGCGGGCGGAGAAGGAACTGGAGCAGGTCACCAAGACGCACATCGACCAGATCGATGAGGCTCTGAAGCGCAAAGAGACCGAACTTCTCGAGATCTAGACTGCTCGTGTTTCCTGGAACGACGGTGACGGCATGACCGAGCCTGAGAGCGGCCCGCGGGGGCGGACGCCGCGCTCGAAGCGGATGTCGAAGGGCGAGCTTCAGGCGCAACTGAAGGCCCGGCGCGCCGAAATCGAACGGCAGGTGCGCACCACACGCGCGCAGATCGATCAGGTGAACGAGCGGATCGAGGCGCGCGCCGGGCGAAACCTCGTCCTCGCGACGGTCTTCGGTCTTGCCCTCGGCCTCATCATGCTGGCGAGCCTGATTTTCGTCAAAGCGATCTTTGTGGTGTTCTGTGGTCTCGTTGTTGCGTTCACGACGTTCGAGCTCGTGCGGGCGCTCCGGGAGAGCGGCAGGCGCATCGACGTCATTCCGGCCGTTCTTTCCGGGTTTGTCATCGTTGGAGCGACGTTCCTCCTGGACCCGGCCTGGCGCTGGGTCACCCTCGCAGGCTCGATCGGACTCGTCGTCGTCTGGCGACTTGTCGCCCGGCTGTTTGAGCCTGACCGGCGCGAGCCAGGGCGAGTCGTCCGCGATATCGTCACAGCCGCATTTGTGCAGCTGTACGTGCCCTTCCTCGCGAGTTTCGCCATCATCCTCGTCGCGCAGCCCGAGGGGCAGTGGTGGGTACTCGCGTTCCTCATCCTCGTCATCTCCGTCGATATCGGCGCGTATGCCAGTGGACTGACGTTCGGCAAGCATCCGATGGCCCCGAAGATCAGTCCGAAGAAAACCTGGGAAGGGTTCGCGGGCGCGGGTGTCATGGCCGTCCTTGCCGGTGTCCTGCTGGCGATCTTCATGCTGCACGTTCCCTGGTGGGTCGGTGTCGTCTTCGGCCTTGCCCTGCTCGGAACAGCGACGCTCGGTGACCTCACCGAATCGCTTATCAAGCGGGATATCGGAATCAAGGACATCAGCTCGTGGCTGCCAGGCCATGGCGGGTTCCTCGACCGGATCGACTCGATGCTTCCGTCGGCGCCCGTGGCTCTCGCGATATTTGCGCTCTTCAGCGTCGGCGGGATCACGGCATAGCGGTGAACCGTTCCAGGTTTAGGCATCCACTGTTGGGTGCTGAGAGGATGAACAGGTGAGCACGACTTTCCCTCCAGCGCCGAAGCGCACCAAGGGCTACAAGACCGGCCAGGTTGACGCCTTCCTCGCGAAGGCTCGGGCTGCATACGACGCCGACGATCCGAAGGCCGGGGGACTGACGGCATCCGACATTCGGCACACCTCGTTCTCGCTCGTTCGGGGCGGGTACTCGACAAGCCACGTGGATGCCGCCCTCGAGCGACTCGAGGACGCCTTCGCTCTTCGCGAGCGTGAGCGTGCACTCGCGGTCGAGGGCAGGGGCCGCTGGCTCGGCGCAGCGCGCGAGACCGCCCAGGTGATCCTCAACCGGATTACGCGGCCGGCGGGGCACCGTTTCCAGCGCACGAGCATCCTTGCGCAGGGCTACCACGTCGACGATGTTGACGCTCTCTGCGATTCTCTGACGGAGTATTTCGAGCGTGGAGTGCCGTTCAGCACCGACGCCGTGAGAACCGCCGTTTTCCGCGCCCAGCGAGGCGGATACCGCGAAGCGCAGGTCGATTTGCTGCTCGACAGTGTCATCGAAGTGATGCTCGCGGTTCGCTGAATCCAGCATCGGACTCGCGGTAACCCCTGTTCTGGGCTAAAATCGAAAGATCGTGGCTAAACATTCTGTGAAACTCGAGTCCTCCGCACCCGCTCTTCGCGTCGGAAGGGCGTTTGACAGACCCCGATCCCGGAAGCCATTGAGCCTCTTCTTCTCGTTCGCCGCTGCCGTTTCGTTCGTCGCTGTGAACGTCGTCGACCCGTACTCCGGAGCAACGGCGTCGCCGTATTTCCAGGTTGCGGATCGCTATGACGGCGAAAGCACGCAGGCACTGGCTGTCTCCGGCGCGTACGAAACCACCTTCACCCGCGACGGGTATGAGTTCGTTGCCGCACCGATTCCCGAGCCCGTTGTGGTTGTCGAGGAGCCGGAAACTGACGGCAAGGATTCTTCAACGAGCCCGGCCAAGAAGCCGACGGCGGCACTACCGAAGGTCAACGCTGACCCCGGTTCGGCACAGGCCATCGCCCACGACATGGTGCTCGCCCGTGGCTGGGGTGAAGATCAGTTCTCCTGCCTCGTTGCCCTGTGGAACAAGGAATCCGGTTGGCGCGTGAACGCTGAGAACAAGTCAAGCGGTGCTTATGGCATCCCGCAGGCGCTTCCCGGCAGCAAAATGGGCAGCGCTGGCAGCGACTGGGCTACCAACCCGGCCACACAGATCACCTGGGGTCTCGGCTACATCAGCGGCCGGTACGGAACCCCGTGCGGCGCGTGGGGCCACTCCGGCGCCAAGGGCTGGTACTAGGCCTCCAGCCGTTCCGGTTCGAGCCCTGCCCGGGCATCGAATCCGGTGTGCCCGTTGTCTAGGATGAACGTATGCCTCGAAGCAATCGTCCCAAGCAGCGACGGGGGAGCGCAGCAGCCGACGACAACGGCTCGCTCGACCATCTGCTCTTCGGGTTCAAGCGCACAGAGACGCGCCGCGGGCGGGAATTCTACGTCCAGCCGGTGGGCGCTGAACGTGCCGTCAAGGAATACCTCTGCCCGGGCTGCGGGCTCGGGATCGCGCCAGCGGTACCCCATCTCGTCATCTGGCGCGCTGACGGTGTACTCGGTGACGACGCTGACCTTGCTGCGCGCAGGCACTGGCACACGCACTGTTGGCGAATCGGCTGAACGGAACCCATGACCCGAGTTGAGGTGCGAGGCGGCACAGTGCTGCCAGCCCTGCGTGAAGACATCACACTGACGACCGACGACGGGCTGACCCTCGTCGGTGAACTGGCGCTCCCGGCGGACCACCCGCCCGTTGCAACGCTCGTGACACTGCACCCGCTGCCGACGGCCGGCGGTTTCATGGACTCCCACATCCTGCGCAAGGCCGCTGCACGGCTTCCGGCCATGGCTGACCTTGCTGTGCTCCGGTTCAACACGCGGGGAACGAGTTCGGACCGCGGGACGAGCGAGGGCGAGTTCGGCAACGGTGTGACCGAGGAACGTGACCTCCGCGCCGCCATGGACTTCGTGACGGCGAGAGGGCTGCCGCGGCCATGGCTCGTCGGCTGGTCATTCGGAACCGAGATCATTCTCAAGTACGGCAGGGAGCATCCGGTTGCCGGTGTCATCCTGCTGTCACCTCCGCTTCATCGGGCGACCCAGGACGAGGTCGACGCCTGGAGCGATGATCCGCGCAGACTCGTCGTCGTGGTCCCTGAGTTTGATGACTATCTTCGCCCCGAGGAAGCGGCTGAGCGTTTCTCGGGTGTTCCGAATGCCGTCCTCGTCCCGGTCGACGGTGGAAAGCATCTTTGGGTGGGGGAGACGCAGACTCGCCGCGTGCTCACCGAGATCGTTGCCGCTGTGAACCCCGATGCCCTTCCGCTTCCCGATGAGTGGGACGTCGACGACGCCTGACCGCGCGGGATCGGCTGACGGGGCAGCGGGTTGCCGCGCCGCGTCCCGGGAGTTTCGGGAGGAGAACCGCAGGGTCCGACGGGCTATTGGCCACGGGGCCCCGGATCTACCTCCTGAAACGACGGTGACGGTCGTCGGGGGCGGCGGCCGCTCGGTTTCGGGGTCGGATGAGGCGCGAGGACTTCGGCGGGAGCGTCGCCGGGGTGGGGCACCGGACCGCGGGCGCACGAAGAGTTTCGGGAGGAGAATCGTGGGGCCCGACGGGCTATTGGCCACGGGCCTCCGGTTTTACCGCCCGAAGCGACAGTGCCTGCGGTTTGGCGCGGCTGCCATCCGGCATGGGATGCCACGGCCGAACCGCCGGGCAAATGCGTCCTGCCGCGGCCTCAGAGCTCGTTCTGGCGCGGGATGACGACCTGCTTGATGATGAGCAGGATGGACGCTGCCGTCGGGATGGCGATGAGCGCGCCGAGGAGCCCAAGGAGAGACCCGCCGGCGAGAGCGGCGATGACAACGACCGCTCCCGGCACGCTGACCGCGCGTCTCATAATGTTCGGGCTCAGCACGTACGCCTCGATCTGCATGTAGATGAGGTAGTAAATCGCCGCGACCAGGGCGGTCAGCGGTGAGCCGAGACCGGGGATCAGGCAGACGAGGGTGATGATGATGGAGCCCGTCAGGGTGCCGACGAGGGGGATCATCGAGAAGAAGAATGCGACACAGGCGAGGACGGGCGGGAACGGTCCCTGAACGATCGTCAGGAAGATGAAGGTCAGGATTCCGCTGCACGCGGCGATGCCGACCTGGCCGATGACGTAACGCCCGACCGAGTCCGTGATCTGCTCAGCGAGGTCAGCGAACCGCTCACGCTTGGACGCGGGGACGAGCTGGTACAGCCCGCGCTTGATCGACGGGAGGGATGCCGTGAAATAAATGGTCAGGATGAGGATGATCAGCGCGCCGAAGAACGCCGTACCGATGGCGACCGCGAATTTGATCGCGCCGCTGCCGATGTTCGTGATGTTCTCGGTGAAGAAATTGCCGGTGTCGGCGATGAGCTTCTGGAAGTCGATGAACGGGAATTGCTCTGCCAGGTTGTCAACGAGCGGATAGCCCTGGAACTGCGTCTGCAGGTCGGGGATGATCCGAATCAGCTCTGAAATCTGGTCGACGATGATCGGAACGACCATCCAGACCAGCCCGGCGAAGAGCGACAGAAGGCCAACAATCACAACGATGAGTGCTGCCCAGCGGGGAACGCGCTTCTTCTCGAGCCAGGTGATGATGGGGTCGAGGCCAAGGGCGATGAAGATCGCGGCACCGATGTAGATCAGGATCGTCTGCAGCGTGACGACGGAGAACAGAATCAGCAGGCCGAGTCCGACCCCAAGGGTCCCGATGAGCCCGAATCGGAAAGGG
>JAZQRG010000512.1:0-1696 GCA_045629445.1 Mycetocola sp.
GCTGCAGGGCGACGCCGAAGGAGCGAGCCACGACATCAGCATCGAGGTCAACGGCGCCGTGACCGAAGACGACGCCGTCGAGGTCGGCCGGTCCGTCGCACGGAACAACCTCTTTAAGGCCGCCGTCTTCGGCAACGACCCCAACTGGGGCCGCGTGCTCGCCGCGATCGGAACCACCAAGGCACCGTTTGACCCGTACGCCGTCGACGTCACCATGAACGGTGTGCGCGTCTGCCACGCCGGAGCGCCTGACGCGCCGAGGGAAGACGTCGACCTCACCGGTCGCGCCGTCTCCGTTGTCATCGACCTCAAAGAGGGCACCGAGTCGGCGACGATCCTGACCAATGACCTCACGCACGACTACGTGCACGAGAACAGCGCGTACTCGAGTTGATGATGACCGAATCTGCAGCAACGACAGAGGCCATCGCCAAAGCCGCGGTGCTGATCGAAGCGCTGCCCTGGCTGAAGCGCTACCACGGTGCGATCGCCGTGGTGAAGTTCGGCGGAAACGCGATGGTCAGCCCCGAGCTGACCCGCGCGTTCGCCGAAGACATGGTCTTCCTCCGGCACGCGGGCCTCAAGCCCGTCGTCGTGCACGGCGGTGGACCCCAGATTTCGGCCCGACTCGCTGAGCTCGGCATTGAGAGTGAGTTCCGCGGCGGTTACCGCGTGACGACTCCGGATGCCATGGCTGTCGTTCGCGACGTACTCACGAACGAGGTCAACGCGCACCTCGTCGACCTCATCAACGAGCACGGCAGCTTCGCCGCCGGGTTCAGCGGAGAAGCGGCGAGCACCGACACCAACGGTGCGGCAACGACCCTGTTCACCGGAACCCGGCGCGGTGCCGTCGTCGACGGCGAGACCGTCGACCTCGGGCTCGTGGGGGACGTGAGCGCGGTGGCACCGCAGGTTGTGCTCGACGCGCTCGACGCCGGACTCATCCCGGTGATCTCGTCGATCGCACCGGACGGCGATGCGCCGGTAGGTGCGCACGGCCAGGTGCTGAACGTGAACGCTGATTCAGCGGCATCCGCTCTCGCCGTCGCCCTCAACGCCGACAAGTTTATGATTCTCACCGACGTCGCAGGCCTCTACAGCGACTGGCCCGATCGTGATTCGCTGGTCTCGGTGATCACGACCACTGAACTGCGTGAGCTGCTTCCCGCGCTCGAGTCGGGAATGATCCCCAAGATGGCCGCGTGCCTCGAAGCCGTCGACGGCGGCGTGCGGAACGCAGCGATCATCGACGGACGGCTCGAACACTCGATTCTGCTCGAGGTCTTCACCCAGCAGGGCATCGGAACACAGATTGTGGGGGAGGACTCATGAAGGACTGGCACCTCGTCGCCGCGCACGACATGATGCGCGTCTTCGGTGAACCGCAGGCACTGCTCACCTCCGGCTCCGGCTGCACGGTGTGGGATGAGGATGGCCGCGAATACCTCGACTTCCTCGGCGGCATCGCCGTGAACGCACTCGGTCACGCCCACCCGGTGCTCGTCGAGGCCATCGCGACGCAGGCGGCGACGCTCATTCACGTGTCGAACTACTTCGTCACCGCTCCGCAGCTCGAACTCGCCGCCCGGCTCAAGCGACTGACCGGTGCCGGAGACGCCGGCCGGGTGTTCTTCTCGAACTCGGGAGCTGAGGCCAACGAGGCGGCGTTCAAGCTCGCGCGGCGGAACAACGA
>JAZQRG010000513.1:0-2485 GCA_045629445.1 Mycetocola sp.
AGCGTGAACGAACTGACCGACACAATGATCGACGGCGTGACTCGCGGAGTCCTGTCCGTCACTGCGCACAACCAGCACGTTCCAGAGGAAGAGTGAAGATGCCACCGAGGAAAAGGGCGACGGACACAGCACCGTCGACCATGAAGGAACTGAAGGACACGCTGTGGAAGGCCGCCGACAAACTGCGCGGTTCCATGGATGCGTCCCACTACAAGGACGTCATCCTCGGGTTGGTGTTCCTCAAGTACGTCTCGGACGCGTTCGACGAGCGTCGGCGGCAAATCGAAGCAGAGTTGATCGCAGACGGGCTGCATGAGGAAGGTGTCGCGTCACTCATCGACGACCGCGACGAATACCTCGGTTCCACCGTCTTCTGGGTGCCGGAGGAAGCCCGGTGGGACTACCTTGCGCAGCACGCGAAGGGCATCCAGGAATCAGCCGGGGTCGAAGGCCGAACCATCGGCCAGCTGATCGACGCCGCCATGCGCGGGTTGATGGACGAAAACCCGACCCTCGCCGGTACGTTGCCGACGATGTTCAACAAGGACAATCTCGATCAGCGCCGTCTCGGCGAGCTGCTCGATCTGTTCAACGACACCCGGTTCACCGGTGACGGCGCGCGCCGAGCCCGGGACCTCCTGGGGGAGGTGTACGAGTACTTCCTGGAGAAGTTCGCCCGCGCGGAGGGTAAGCGCGGTGGCGAGTTCTACACTCCCGCAGGTGTTGTGCGCGTGCTGGTGGAGATGCTCGAGCCGTACAACGGACGCGTGTACGACCCGTGCTGTGGGTCGGGCGGCATGTTCGTCCAGGCCGAGAAGTTCATCGAACACCACGGTGGCAACGCGACGGATATTGCTGTCTACGGCCAGGAACACAACGAGCGCACGTGGCGGATGGCGAAGATGAACCTCGCGATCCACGGCATCAACGCGCAACTCGGTGACCGTTGGGAAGACACGTTCTCCCAAGACAAGCACCCGGACCTCCTCGCCGACTACGTGATGGCCAACCCGCCGTTCAACATCAAGGACTGGACGCGCCGGGAGGACGACAAGCGCTGGAAGTATGGTGTTCCGCCGGTAGGTAACGCCAACTATGCGTGGATTCAGCACATCATCTCGAAGCTTGCCGAAAAGGGCAGTGCCGGTGTGGTGATGGCGAACGGAACGATGTCGTCGAACTCCGGTGGTGAGGGCGACATCCGCGCGCGGTTGGTCGAGGCCGACTTGGTGTCGTGCATGGTGGCGCTCCCGACCCAGTTGTTCCGCAGCACCGGTATTCCGGTGTGCACGTGGTTCTTCGCGAAAGACAAGTCGGCGGGAGGGAAGGGCTCGATCGATCGTCGTGGGCAGGTGCTGTTCATCGACGCCCGCAACCCCGGCTACATGGTCGATCGCGCGGAGCGGGCGTTGTCGGACGACGACATCGCGAAGATCGCCGGCACGTTCCATGCTTGGCGGGGAACGGAATCCGCGAAGGGTGTCGAGTACGCGGACGAGGCGGGGTTCTGCTACTCGGCAACTCTCGCCGAGATCAAGGAGGCTGACTATGCCCTGACCCCGGGCCGCTACGTCGGTGCGGCGGCGATCGAAGATGATGGCGAGCCAATTCAGGAAAAGATCGCGCGACTGACGAAGGAACTGTTCGAGCAGTTCGACGAGTCGGCTCGGCTCCAAGCTGTTGTGCGTGAGCAGTTAGGGAGGGTCAAGTGAGGCGTACCCCTGACGGTTGGATCGAAGCTAAGCTGGGCGACATCGCTGAGGAGGTGACTGTCGGTCATGTAAGTTCAATGGCGAGCGAGTACCAAGAGTCCGGCGTAATGTTCCTGCGTTCGCAGAACATTGTTCCTCACGGGTTTGATCTGAGCGATGTCCGTCATATTTCTCCTGAGTTTCATGCCAGACTACGAAAATCGAGTCTCATTGCTGGCGATGTGGTTACGGTTCGCACGGGAAAACCGGGCGCTACCGCAGTTATCCCGGATGGCTGGCAAGCGGCTAATTGCTCCGATTTGATAATTACGAGACCTGGCCCCAACCTTGATTCAAGATGGCTAAGTTACTATATTAATAGTGTGGCCGCGGGATTTATTAATAACAGGCTTGTGGGTGCAGTGCAACAGCACTTCAATGTCGGTGCGGCTCGCGACATGGATTTGTGTCTTCCCTCAATGCGAGAGCAACGTGCGATCGCCGAGGTCCTCGGCGCGCTCGACGACAAGATCGCCGCAAACCGCAAGATGGCCGCGACTGCTGAGCAACTTGCGGTTCTGGCAATGGCGAACGCTGGCGTGACAATACTGGCGAATTTGGTCAATCACTGGAGGTCAACCGAACTGCCTGCCGTGTCAGATGCGACCCGGGTCGAGCATTTCAGTCTTCCGGCCTTCGACGAGGGTGAAATGCCTGAGACGGTTGACCCTGCGGAGATCAAGAGCTCCAAGTTCAAGGTGCAGAGACCGTCCGTGCTGATCTCGAAACTCAAC
>JAZQRG010000514.1:0-1919 GCA_045629445.1 Mycetocola sp.
GACAGCCGTAGGATGTTGCACGATACGAAATCGTCAGCTTTGAGAGGACTATTGTGCTGCGCACCCAATTTGCCGGATCACTGCGAGCCGCGAACGCCGGGCAGACCGTGACGTTGACCGGCTGGGTGGCGCGCCGACGCGACCACGGCGGCGTGATCTTCATCGATCTGCGGGACAGCTCCGGCCTCGTGCAGGTCGTGTTCCGGGACGAGGCTGTCGCCACCCCCGCGCACCGACTGCGCGCCGAGTACTGCGTTCAGGTGACCGGCGTTGTCGAGCAGCGTCCGGCGGGTAGCGAGAACCCCAACCTGAAGTCCGGCGAGATCGAGATCAACGCCACCGAACTGGTCGTTCTCAACGAGTCGGCACCGCTGCCGTTCCAGCTCGACGAGAACCCGGGGGAAGAGGCCCGGCTCAAGTACCGCTACCTCGACCTCCGTCGCGAAGGTCCCGGTTCGGCACTGCGGTTGCGTTCGAAGGTCAACCAGGCCGCCCGAAATGTGCTGTTGGAGCAGGACTTCGTCGAGATCGAGACCCCGACGCTGACCCGTTCGACGCCTGAGGGTGCGCGTGACTTCCTGGTTCCGGCACGCCTGCAGCCCGGCACGTTCTACGCCCTGCCGCAGAGCCCGCAGCTGTTCAAGCAGCTGCTGATGGTGGCCGGCATGGGGCGTTACTTCCAGATCGCCCGTTGCTACCGTGACGAGGATTTCCGCGCCGACCGCCAGCCGGAGTTCACTCAGCTCGACATCGAGATGAGCTTCGTCGAGCAGGACGACATCATTGCACTCGGCGAGCAGATCCTGGTCGCGCTGTGGAAGCTGATCGGCTACGACGTGCAGACCCCGATCCCGCGGATCACCTATGCCGACGCGATGCGCCGGTTCGGCAGCGACAAGCCCGATCTGCGTTTCGGTATCGAACTCGTCGAGTGCACCGACTATTTCAAGGACACCCCGTTCCGGGTGTTCCAGGCGCCGTACGTGGGCGCGGTCGTGATGCCCGGTGGCGCGGGCCAGCCCCGGCGTCAGCTCGATGCATGGCAGGAATGGGCGAAGCAGCGCGGCGCCAAGGGACTGGCCTACGTGCTGGTGCAGGAAGACGGCACGCTCGGTGGGCCGGTGGCCAAGAATCTGTCGGAGGCCGAGCGCGACGGACTCGTCGCCCATGTCGGTGCCAACCCCGGCGACTGCGTCTTCTTCGCGGCCGGCCCGGTCAAGGCCCAGCGTGCGTTGCTCGGTGCCGCCCGCGGCGAGATCGCACAGAAGCTCGGACTGATCAAGGACGGCGACTGGGCCTTCACCTGGGTTGTCGACGCACCGCTGTTCGAGCCGGCCGATGAAGCCACCGCGAGCGGTGACGTCGCCGTCGGTTCGGGTGCATGGACCGCCGTGCACCACGCCTTCACCTCGCCCAAGCCGGAATCGCTCGAGGTCCTGGAAACCGATCCGGGTGCCGCGTTGGCCTATGCCTACGACATCGTCTGCAACGGCAACGAGATCGGTGGCGGTTCGATCCGTATCCACAAGCGTGAGGTCCAGGAACTGGTCTTCAAGATCATGGGTATCTCGCATGAGGAAGCGCAGGAGAAGTTCGGCTTCCTGCTCGATGCATTCGCGTACGGCGCACCGCCGCACGGCGGAATCGCCTTCGGCTGGGACCGGATCACTGCGCTGTTGGCAGGACAGCCGTCGATCCGCGACGTGATCGCGTTCCCGAAGTCGGGTGGCGGCATCGACCCGCTCACCGATGCACCGGCACCCATCACCCCGGAGCAGCGCAAGGAGTCGGGTATCGACGCCAAGCCGCCGGCTCCGAAGCAGCAGCAGGCACCTGCTGAGGCTGCTGAGAAGAAGTAGCTCCCAGGAACAGAATCCAGATCGGCAGATCGCGGGGCGGCTGCCGCCCGCCGCCGGCTC
>JAZQRG010000515.1:0-2213 GCA_045629445.1 Mycetocola sp.
ACGGGTCAGTTGGTTGGAGCGGAGGTGGCGGCAGGCTCGACGGTACGGCGGTCGGTAGGGGTTCATCGTCGGGACGCGCCATGCGGCAATGCTAGGTCACTCCGTCACCAGAGTCACCAAATTACGAACGGCGGAGATCGGCGGAGGGCAGCAAGTTCCTCGCTCAGACAAGAAAGGCTGCAAAAGTCGCGAAAGTGCTGCCGTTTATGGCCGAGCATCGATGGGCTCCAGCCGTTTGTGACCGATCGACGTCGTCGGGTGGCTCGAGCAGCCTTGTGCGGAGAAACGGATGCCATCACGCCAGCTCGGAATGCGGCCCCTGCCCCAGCGCGCGGGCCGTGCTCGGTCAGATAAGGTCCCTGGCGTCGTGAGCGTCTTCCTCGGTCAGAAACGGTCCAACTTTTCGCGAGAGTGCAGCCGTTTCTGGCCGAGCGGGCGGCGGAGCAGCCGTTTGTGTCCGAGCAACGCGCGAGAGGCGGGTGCGACGGTCAGCGCAGCGCGGCGAACGCCATCCGCTCGAGGATGTCACGGAGCTGGTCGGCGGGTAACTGCTGCCCGGCGTACGGCGTCGAGTTCATGAGCCCGAACGCGGCGTGTGCCCGAATCCGCAGGACCGCAGCGTCAAGATCGGGGTGTAGCCGTTGGAGGATGCTGACCCACAGCTCGACGTAGCGGCGTTGCAGCGTGCGCACAGTGTGACGGTCGTCGTCGGAAAGGCTGTCGAGGTCGCGGTCCTGAACCCGGATGACCTCCGGGTTGGCGAGGGCGAATCGCACGTGAAACTCGACGAGCGCCCGAAGTGCGAGCTCGCCGTCCGGGGCCCTGTCGACGACCTCTGTTCCGCCGGAGAGGAGGTCCCGGCTCACATCGATGAGGATCGCGGCGAGCAGTGCCTGCTTGCTCTCGAAATGCCGGTAGACCGCGGGCCCGCTCATGCCGACAGCGGTACCGAGGTCCTCGATCGACACCCCGTTGAACCCGCGCTCCGCGAAATGGTGGGCGGCAGCGGCGAGGAGCGCCTCGCGTCGTTGCGCCTTCGCTTCGCTGCGACCGACGCGGACCGGACCGGTTGTGACCGGCTCGCTGCTGATCGTTGTTGTGTCGTTGGCCATGGCGCCCTCCATTGGAAGCGAAGCTGGACATTTGAGTTAATCCATACTAACGTCGGTGTCAGTTAACAGTGGCTAACCGAAAGTTTTGGCACTGTCGCCCATCGGTCTAAGGGAATTGTCAATGCAGACACTGGTCTCCTCGGTCTCGCCGTCGAGCGAGTTCTTTCAGCGGAACGACGCCGATCAGCGAGCCCTCGTCGCCGACCTGCGGCAGCGGCTCGCTACAGCAGCCCTCGGTGGGCCGGAGAAGTCACGGGCTCGGCACGTCGGCCGCGGCAAACTGTTACCCCGGAACCGCATTGACGCACTTCTCGACGAGGGGAGCCCCTTTCTCGAGATCGCTCCGCTCGCCGCGACCGGAATGTACAACGACGACTCGCCCGGCGCCGGGGTCATCGCGGGGATCGGCCTCGTTGACGGCCGCCACGTGCTCGTCATTTCCAATGACGCCACCGTCAAGGGCGGGACCTACTACCCGATGACGGTGAAGAAGCACCTGCGAGCGCAGGAGGTCGCCCTGGAGAACCGGCTCCCGTGCATCTACCTCGTCGACTCGGGCGGAGCGTTCCTGCCGATGCAGGACGAGGTCTTCCCCGACCGTGACCACTTCGGTCGGATCTTCTACAACCAGGCACGGCTTTCCGCAGCGAGGATCCCGCAGATCTCCGCGGTGCTCGGCTCCTGCACGGCGGGCGGCGCATACGTACCGGCTATGAGCGATGAGACGGTGATCGTCCGCAACCAGGGCACCATCTTCCTCGGCGGCCCGCCGCTCGTGAAGGCCGCGATCGGTGAGATCGTCACCGCCGAAGAGCTCGGAGGGGGAGAGCTCCACGCGAAAACCTCCGGCGTTGTCGACCACCTCGCTGAGGATGACGCGCACGCCCTCGAGATCGTGAGGGATATCGTCTCGACCCTGCCGACGGCATCCGCGTCGCGTTCGGGTCCGCCGCAAATCGACAGTCGCGATCCGCTCTACCCAATCGAGGAACTGTACGGTGCCGTTCCCACCGACGTCCAGGCGCCATACGACGTGCGTGAGGTGATCGCCCGGATCGTCGACGCGAGCGAGTTCGCCGAGTTCAAGAAAGAATTCGGCAC
>JAZQRG010000516.1:0-2706 GCA_045629445.1 Mycetocola sp.
GCGGGAGCGACGGCATCCGCGAAGGTCCAGAACCGGATGCCGGTCATCCGGCAGCCGATCCATGCGCCGATCGCACCGCCGATGAGCGCACCGAAGATGGCGATGCCGCCCTCCCAGATGTACAGGGTGCGGAGCAGGTCGGCGCCGGGGTAGAAGTAGTCGTTCGGGTGGGTCAGAACGTGGAAGACCCGAGCACCGACGATCCCGAACGGAACGGCCCAGAGAATGATGTCGAGCACGATTCCGGGTTCGGCGCCACGGCGCGTGAGGCGCGCGTTGGTGAGGAAGGCCGCCGCGACGATGCCGGCGAGGATGCACAGCGCATAGAAGTGGATGGTGAAGTTGCCCAGCTGGATGTAGCTGACATCTGGACTGGGGATGCTGAAGTGGAAGGACACTGAGCTCCACGCCTTTCTCGGGATGATGCTTCGGACGTGCGCGTATAACTCTAGTTCGCGGCTACGGTGCCACGGGACAGTTCCCTGGCGACGGTGGCGACGCTGTCTATTCCACCTGTGGCGAGTGCCTTGACGAGGGCGGAGCCCACGATGGCGCCGTCGGCGTACTCAAGGACTTCCCTGACCTGGGCTCCCGTTGAGATGCCGACCCCCACGCAGGCGTTCTCAGCGCCAGCCTCACGGAGGCGGGCGACGAGCGATTTCGCTGCGGAGTCGACATCGGCGCGCGCACCGGTGATGCCCATCGTGGAGACGGCGTACACGAACCCTCGGCTCGCATCGACGGCTTGCTTCAGCCGCGCATTCGTCGAGGATGGGGCGGCGAGGAACACCCGGTCGAGACCGGTGCGCTCCGACGCCGTCAACCACTGCTCGGCTTCGTCGGGAATGAGGTCGGGCGTGATGAGCCCTGCTCCCCCGGAAGCGGCGAGGTCGTCGGCAAAGCGCTCGACGCCGTACTGGGTCACCGGGTTCCAGTAGGTCATGATCAGGACGGGCACGTCGACCTGCGCCGTGATCGCTCGAACCGCCTCGAAGCCGTGCTTCAGCCGGAACCCGTTCGCGAGTGCCGTCTGCGTCGCCTGCTGGATGACCGGGCCATCCATGACGGGGTCGGAGTATGGCAGGCCGAGCTCGATGATGTCGACGCCGTTCTCGGCGATGGCAACAGCGGCGTCGACACTCGCTTCGAGGGTCGGGAAGCCAGCGGGCAGGTACCCGATCAGGGCACCGGTTCCCTGGTCACGACGGAGCTGAAGAACGGATGCCACGCTGGTCACGATTGTTCTGCTCCCGAGTCGATGAGGTCGAAGTACCGACCGGCGGTCTCCATGTCTTTGTCGCCGCGCCCTGACAGGTTGATCAGGATCGTTGCGTCTGGCCCGAGTTCCTTACCGAGTTCGAGCGCACCGGCGAGGGCGTGGGCACTTTCGATCGCCGGGATGATCCCCTCGGTGCGGCTGAGCAGGCGGAGCGCACTCATGGCTGCGGCGTCGGTGACCGGGCGGTAGGTGGCGCGGCCGAGGTCGGCGAGCCAGGCGTGCTCGGGCCCAACACCGGGGTAGTCGAGTCCGGCCGAGATCGAGTGCGACTCGATGGTCTGGCCGTCGTCGTCCTGCAACAGGTAGCTGCGGGCACCGTGAAGAACGCCGGGGCGGCCTTTGGTGATCGTGGCGGCGTGACGGAGTGTCTCTGCACCTTCGCCAGCTGCCTCGAATCCGTAGAGGGCAACATCCGTGTCGTCGAGGAACGCGTGGAAGATGCCAATCGCGTTCGATCCCCCACCGACGCAGGCAGCGACGGCGTCAGGGAGCTTTCCGGTGAGTTCGAGCACCTGGGCTCGCGCTTCCTCACCGATGATCTTCTGAAGGTCGCGAACCATGGCGGGGAACGGGTGAGGACCCGCGACGGTGCCGAAAATGTAGTTGGTGGTCTCGACGTTGGTCACCCAGTCGCGCATGGCGTCGTTGATGGCGTCCTTGAGCGTGCGGGATCCCGTCTTCACCGCGATCACTTCTGCGCCGAGGAGCCGCATCCTCGCGACGTTGAGGGCCTGGCGTTCGGTGTCGACTTCGCCCATGTAGATGACGCAGTCGAGGCCGAAGAGAGCCGCAGCCGTTGCTGTCGCGACACCGTGCTGGCCTGCACCGGTCTCGGCGATGACGCGGGTCTTGCCGATGCGCTTCGTGAGCAGCGCCTGGCCGAGCACATTGTTGATCTTGTGTGAGCCCGTGTGATTGAGGTCTTCGCGCTTGAGAATCATCCGCGCTCCCCCGCCGTGTGCCGCGAACCGCGGCACCTCGGTGATGAGCGATGGTCGACCGGTGTAGCTCTTGTGGAGCTCGGTCAGTTCAGCCGCGAAGGCGGGGTCGAGCTTGGCAAGCTCCCACGCCTCGGACAGTTCGTCGAGGGCCGCGACGAGAGATTCGGGGACGAAGCGCCCGCCGAAATCGCCGAAATAGGGGCCTGTTTCGTCGCGTAATGCCATGGTTATACCGCCAGAAATTCGCCGAGGGTGAGGATAGGGCCCTGTGTCACGAGTGCCTCGCCGATCAGTACGACGTCAGCACCAGCCGCACGGTAGTGGGCAACGTCCGCCGGCGCGAGCACCGCGGACTCCGCGACCCGGATGACTCCGGACGGGATCTGCGGGGCGAGCCTGCCGAAGAGGTCGCGGTCGAGCTCGAAGGTCGAGAGGTTGCGTGCATTTACCCCGATGAGTTCCGCGCCAAGGTCGAGGGCGCGTTCG
>JAZQRG010000517.1:0-2154 GCA_045629445.1 Mycetocola sp.
CACGCTGCCCGCGATCCTGAACGCGCTCGAGACGTACAATGGCGATCAGCGCCTTGTCCTCGAAGTCGCCCAGCATCTCGGCGAGAGCACCGTCCGCACCATCGCCATGGACGCGACCGAGGGTCTGACCCGCGGCCAGCCCGTGCGCGACACCGGTTCGCAGATCCGCGTTCCCGTCGGCCCCGAGACGCTTGGCCGCATCATGAACGTCGTCGGCGAGCCGATCGACGAGCGTGGCCCGGTCAATGCCCGTGCAACCGCTCCGATCCACGCGCCGGCTCCGGAATTCGTCGACCAGTCGACGGAAACCTCCATTCTCGTCACCGGCATCAAGGTCATCGATCTTCTCGCACCTTACGCAAAGGGCGGTAAGATCGGCCTGTTCGGCGGCGCAGGCGTCGGCAAGACCGTTCTCATCCAGGAACTGATCAACAACATCGCAAAGGGCCATGGCGGTACCTCGGTGTTCGCAGGCGTCGGTGAGCGTACCCGCGAAGGTAACGATCTCTACCACGAGTTCCTGGACGCAGGCGTCATCGCCAAGGATGCCGATGGCAACCCGACGCCGGAAGGCTCGAAGGTCGCCCTCGTATTCGGCCAGATGAACGAGCCGCCGGGGGCACGTGCACGCGTCGCTCTCTCGGGTCTGACCATCGCTGAATATTTCCGCGATGTCGAAGGCCAGGACGTTCTGTTCTTCGTCGACAACATCTTCCGCTTCACCCAGGCGGGTTCGGAAGTGTCGGCTCTCCTCGGCCGTATTCCTTCGGCCGTGGGCTACCAGCCGACCCTGTCGACCGACATGGGCGCCCTGCAGGAGCGCATCACGTCCACCAACAAGGGTTCGATCACCTCGGTCCAGGCCATCTACGTTCCGGCCGACGATCTTACCGACCCTGCGCCTGCAACCTCGTTCGCCCACTTGGACGCAACGACGGTTCTCAGCCGCGCCATCTCCGAACTCGGCATCTACCCGGCCGTCGATCCGCTCGACTCCACCAGCCGCGTTCTGAGCCCGGATGTGGTTGGCCAGGATCACTACGACGTTGCCCGCCGGGTCCAGGAAACGCTCCAGAAGTACAAGTCGCTTCAGGACATCATCGCGATCCTCGGCATGGATGAGCTTTCCGAAGAGGATAAGCTCACCGTCAGCCGCGCCCGCAAGATCCAGCGCTTCCTGTCGCAGCCGTTCCACGTTGCAGAAGTCTTCACCGGTATCCCCGGCAAGTTCGTCCAGCTCGACGACACCGTCCGTTCGTTCAAGGCGGTCGTCAGCGGCGAATATGACCATCTGCCGGAAGGTGCCTTCTACATGGTTGGCGGCATCGAAGAGGCAGTCGAAAAGGCTCGCAAGCTGGCGGAAGCCGCCTGACGAGATCGGGGGGGGGCCTTCGGGCCCGCTTCACGGCACGACCCACCCTGCCCCTCCCCAAGCGACTGCAAGCGGCCCGCCGCTTTGATCCGTACAGGGAGGGTGGAGAACTGGAATGGCATTGCACTTCGAACTCGTGACCCCGGAAAAGCTCTTCCGCTCGGAAGATGTCCACATGGTCGTCGTTCCCGGCAGCGAGGGCGATTTCGGCGTTCTGGCCGGCCACGCGCCGTTCATGTCTGTCATCCGCAATGGCGAACTGATCGTCTATTCGGATGCGAACACCATCAGGTCCCGCATCCTCGTCGAAGGCGGGTTTGCTGAGGTCAATGAGAAGGGCCTCACGGTTCTGGCCGAACGGGCAACCGAGACCGCCTGATCACGCATCCGCGTTGACCTGACGAACTTCAGGGAAAGGCCGCTTCTGCGGCCTTTTTCTTTGCCTGCGTACATCGCCCGACGCTGTTGGGGGGACAAGCAAGGCGCCGGGATGAACGAGGCCCCAGGCGCTGCCACTCGACCAATGCGAGCCTGTCGCAGTGCATCCGGCCATGACGCGCCAGGCGCGAGGATCGGCCTACGATAGCGATGCGCCTCCACAAGTGCCTCACAGGCTACTGGAGGCCCTCGGCCCACTGCCCCTCCCCCGGGAGTGCCGACACAGCCGACACCGCTCGTGCGGGCCTTGCTGCCCCGCTGCAACTCACGCCTGGCGACGGACGGTGCCTGCAAGAGTGGTACGCCTGTGAGGGGCCAGATCGGGGGAAGGGTCATTCGCGAGG
>JAZQRG010000518.1:0-10506 GCA_045629445.1 Mycetocola sp.
CGCAGGTCATCCGAGGAGTGCTCCGCCGGCGCTTTGCACCGGTCGCAGAGCCGCCGCGCGAGTCGCTGGGCGACAACACAGTCGTGGGCTGAACCGACGAGGAACGGCTCGATGTCCATCTCGGTGAGGCGCACCACAGCACTCGGCGCATCGTTCGTGTGCAGGGTCGACAGCACGAGGTGACCCGTGAGCGACGCCTCGATCGCGATCTGCGCGGTCTCGTGGTCTCGGATCTCACCGAGCAGCACGACGTCGGGGTCAGATCGCAGGATCGAGCGCAGCGCGCTCGCGAACGTGAGCCCCGCCTTCGGGTTCACCTGCACCTGGTTGATTCCGGCCATCCGATACTCGACCGGGTCCTCAACGGTGATCACGTTGATCTCGGGCCGTGCCACGGTATTGAGTGTCGTGTAGAGCGTCGTCGACTTGCCCGACCCCGTCGGACCGGTGACGAGGATCATCCCGTACGGCTTGGTGTACGACTTCTTGTACGCCTCGAAGTTGCGGTCGAGCAACTGCAGGTCGCGGAGGTCGAGGCTCGTGTTCGAGTTGTCGAGAATTCGCATCACGACCTTCTCGCCCCACACCGTCGGCAACGTCGCCACGCGCAGGTCAATCTTGCGCCCGCCGTGGCTGACCGACATCCGGCCGTCCTGCGGTTTACGCCGCTCGGCGATGTCGATATCGCTCATGATCTTGAGCCTCGAGATCACACCGTTCTGGATGCTTTTGGGCGCGCTCTGCATCTCATGGAGCACGCCGTCGATGCGGTACCGCACCCGGAGTTCGTGTTCGCCCGGTTCGATATGAATGTCAGATGCGCTGTCCTGGATCGCCTGCGACACGAGCAGGTTCACAAACCGCACGATCGGCGCATCATCGTCACCGTTGTCGGCGATGCCGAGCCCGGCGTCCTGGGGCGCTGACTCCTCCTCGAGCGTGTTCGTCAGGTCGTTGAGCTCATCATCGGCCCGAAGATATCGGTCGATCGCCGCGAGCAGGTCGCCCTGCTCGGCCTGCACCTTCTCCACGCGCAGGTGAGTCGCCGCACGCACGTCGTCGATCGCAAAGACGTCGCCCGGTGTGACCATCGCGAGCTGCAGCACGCCGTCAACGAGTCCGATCGGCAGCACCGAGTGCCGCCGGCAGAGCGTGGCAGGCACGAGTGCGACCGCCGTTCGATCGACCGGATACTCGAGCAGTTCAACGAACCCGATGCCGGCCTGGGTTGCCCGCGCCCGCGCCAGCTGCACGGGGGTGACGACCTTCTGGTCGAGCAGCGCACGAAGCGCGACCTCGTCGTCCGCCTGGTTGCGGCTCACCCGCTCGAGCTGGTCGAAGGGAAGGATTCCCTGGAGGATCAACGTCTCCATAATGGATGGCACGTAGATCACCTCCGGGTGGGGTCGGGCTGGCCAGCCTTGTCACGCTATCGGCGACGCTCACCCCGACCACAGTCCCCCGTTGGGGATTTCGCCGCCCCCGTTCGCGTGACGCGACCCCTCGGTGTTATCCCCAGAGGGTCGCCACAATGTCTTCGGTGTAGCCGGTGATGTCAACCTGGGCCCAGTGTGTCGAGACCCAGCCGTTCCCCCGGAAATAGTGCGACTCGCCTGCCGGGCCGTACTCGCCCGTCTCGTCGATCCACAGGATCGTGCAGTGCGTTCCGCCCATCCAGTCCACGCAGGAGTGACCGTCAGAGGTGAGCGCTTCGATCGCCGCAGTGGTTTGACCCTCATCGACGATGTTCACGGCCGACCCGATCCCCACCTCGCTGGCCACTCCCCAGTCGCAGGCGATGGACGGCAACGACGCGCGGATCGCCTCGGTAGCCTCGGATTTCGTCGGGGGTGTATCAGCGAGCGTCTCGTCGTTGAGCGGCATACCGGAAGTGCTGAGACCGTCGAAGAACGTGGGGCTGTAGACCTCAGAGCACTCCGACGGCAAAGAAATCGCATTGGGGTCATCGGCCGTCGGTGTCGGCGTTGGCGTAACGCTGGGAGTTGACGTGGCGGTCGGGGTCGCTGTGGCGGTCTCCGTCGGTGTCGGCGACGCCTCACCGCCAGCCTCCGCATCACTCCGGACTGCCCAGAAGACGACGAGGGCAATCACGACGGCGACCACAAGCCCGATCGAGACCCACAGGACGGTGCGCCGACGTCGCCGACCGTCGTCCACCGTCACGGGCGTTTCTTCTCCGGGGATCCCGAACTGGTCCGACATGGCTGTCCTTTCACGAGGCAGGTTCTCCCACAAACTATCGGGGACTCGACGTCTCGTGCTGCCATACCGGGTCACGATTCGGATACGCACTCGAACGGATGCTGCTGGCTGCGTCGCAAACGCGGCCGCAGGCATCCGTTAACAACGAAAGGCCCCGACTCACGAGAGTCAGGGCCTTTCGGGTCAGCCGCCGAAGCGACTGTGCCTGTTACCTAGTTGTAGGTACCGGGGGTGAAATCGTCACTCGAGAAGGTGTCGAAGTCAACGAAGCCGAGGTCGGCCTCATCGAATGCACCATCCGTTGCGAAGATACGGTTCGGGTAACGCTCGGCCTTGGCCTCGTCAGTTGCCTCAACGGTGACGTTGCGGTACTTTCCGAGTCCGGTTCCGGCCGGGATGAGCTTACCGATGATGACGTTCTCCTTGAGGCCAAGAAGCGGGTCGCTCTTGCCCTCCATGGCGGCCTGCGTGAGAACGCGGGTCGTCTCCTGGAACGATGCGGCAGAAAGCCAGGACTCGGTCGCGAGAGAAGCCTTGGTGATACCCATGACTTCCTGACGAGCGGATGCCGTCTTCTTGCCTTCGGTGAGCGCAGCACGGTTCAGCTCGTTGTACTTCATCCGGTCGACGAGCTCACCAGGCAGGAGGCCTGTGTCACCGTGGTCAACCACTGTCACCTTGCGGAGCATCTGGCGGACGATAACTTCGATGTGCTTGTCGTGGATGGGTACACCCTGCGAGCGGTAAACGCCCTGGACGCCACCAACGAGGTGCTTCTGAACTTCACGAACACCGAGAACCCGGAGAACTTCCTTCGGGTCGACGGCACCGAGGTGCAGAGGCTGACCGAGCTCAACGTGCTGGCCATCCTCGATGAGGAGGGTCGCGCGCTTGAGAACCGGGTAGATCACGGGCTCGTCACCATTGTCTGGCGTGAGGATGATCTTGCGGCTACGGTCGGTGTCTTCAATGTTGACGCGACCAGCAGCTTCAACGATCGGCGTCGCACCCTTGGGGGTACGAGCCTCGAAGAGCTCCTGAACGCGGGGAAGACCCTGCGTGATGTCATCTGCTGATGCCGAACCACCGGTGTGGAACGTACGCATCGTGAGCTGCGTACCGGGCTCACCGATCGACTGAGCCGCGATGATTCCGACGGCCTCTCCGATGTCGACGAGCTTTCCGGTTGCGAGCGAGCGGCCGTAGCAGGCTGCACAGACACCGACAGCGGACTCACAAGTCAGAACCGAGCGCACCTTGATGCTCTCGACACCTGCCTCGACGAGCTTGTCGATGAGAACGTCTCCGACGTCCGAACCGGCCTCCGCAACAACGGTGCCCTTCGGGTCGATGGCGTCTGCAGCGAGCGAACGAGCGAACACGGAGTTCTCAACGTTGGCGTCGCGGACGAGGGTTCCGGTGGAGTCAACTGCGGCGATCGCGAGCTCGAGGCCCTTGGTCGTTCCACAGTCTTCTTCACGGATGATGACATCCTGCGACACGTCGACGAGTCGACGTGTGAGGTATCCCGAGTCAGCCGTACGAAGCGCCGTGTCAGCAAGTCCCTTACGAGCACCGTGGGTTGCGATGAAGTACTCCGCAACCGACAGGCCCTCGCGGTAGGACGAGATGATCGGGCGAGGGATGATCTCACCCTTCGGGTTGTTCACCAGGCCTCGCATACCCGCAATGTTGCGGATCTGCAGCCAGTTACCACGAGCACCAGACGACACCATGCGGTTGATCGTGTTGTCCTCGGGGAAGTTGGCGCGCATCGCCTCAGCAACCTTTTCGGTCGCCTCGGTCCAGATCTTGATGAGCTCCTGACGACGCTCAGCGTCGGTGGTCAGACCCTTGTCGAACTGGCCCTGCACCTTGGCTGCGAGCTTCTCGTAGCCCATGACGATCTCGCGCTTGTTCGGCGGGGTGAGAACGTCGCTGAGTGCAACGGTGACGCCCGAGCGGGTTGCCCAGTGGAAACCAGCGTCCTTGATGTTGTCAAGGGTCGCGGCAACGACTGTCTTCGGGTAGCGCTCTGCGAGGTCGTTGACGATCGCGGAGAGCTGGCCCTTGTCGGCAACAGCTTCGACGTACGGGTAGTCGTCCGGAAGGGCTTCGTTGAACAGTGCGCGACCGAGTGTGGTCTCGACGAGTGCAACTCCACTGCCTTCGTAGCCCTCTGGGCCCTCGCCCTTGGCAAAGGTGATGTCGTGAAGACGAATGCGCACCTTGGCGTTGAGGTCGAGTGACTTCTGGTCGAACGCGAGAATTGCTTCCGCGATCGACGAGAACGCACGGCCTTCACCCGCGACACCCTCCTTGAGGGTGGTGAGGTGGTGCAGACCGATGATCATGTCCTGCGTAGGCAGGGTGACCGGGCGTCCGTCAGACGGCTTGAGGATGTTGTTCGATGCGAGCATCAGGATGCGAGCTTCAGCCTGCGCCTCAACCGAGAGGGGCAGGTGAACAGCCATCTGGTCACCGTCGAAGTCAGCGTTGAATGCAGCACAGACGAGGGGGTGAAGCTGGATGGCCTTACCCTCAACGAGCTGAGGTTCGAACGCCTGGATTCCGAGGCGGTGAAGCGTTGGTGCACGGTTCAGCATGACCGGACGCTCGCGGATGATCTCTTCGAGAACGTCCCAGACCTCGGGACGGCTGCGCTCGACCATACGCTTTGCAGCCTTGATGTTCTGAGCGTGGCTCAGGTCGATCAGGCGCTTGATCACGAACGGCTTGAACAGCTCGAGAGCCATCTGCTTCGGCAGACCACACTGGTGCAGCTTGAGCTGCGGTCCAACGATGATGACCGAACGACCGGAGTAGTCAACGCGCTTTCCGAGCAGGTTCTGACGGAAACGACCCTGCTTACCCTTGAGCATGTCGCTCAGGGACTTGAGGGCGCGGTTTCCCGTTCCTGTAACCGGACGACCACGGCGACCGTTGTCGAACAGTGCGTCAACAGCCTCCTGAAGCATGCGCTTCTCGTTGTTGACGATGATCTCGGGGGCACCGAGGTCAAGCAGTCGACGCAGACGGTTGTTGCGGTTGATCACACGACGGTAAAGGTCGTTGAGGTCGGATGTCGCGAAGCGGCCACCGTCGAGCTGCACCATCGGGCGCAGTTCCGGCGGAATAACCGGGACAACCTCGAGCACCATCGCGGCCGGCGAGTTGCCGGTCGAGAGGAACGAGTTGACGACACGGAGGCGCTTGATGGCGCGGATCTTCTTCTGACCCTTGCCTTCAGCAATCTGCGTGTGCAGCAGCTCGCTCTCAGCGGCCAGGTCGAAGCTCATCAGTCGCTTCTGGATCGCTTCTGCACCCATGAACGCCTCGAAGTACAGACCGAAACGGTCCTGCAGTTCGTGGAAGACAGCATCCTCAGGCTTGAGGTCGCCGACCTTCAGGCTGCGGAAGTCGTCCCAGACACGCTCGAGGTGAGCGATCTGCTCGTCGTACGACTTGCGGGCCTGGCTCATCTCCTTCTCAGCGGCGTCCTTGGTGCGACGCTTCTGGTCAGCCTTGGCGCCTTCTGCCTCAAGGGCAGCGAGGTCGTCTTCGAGCTTCTTCAGACGGTCAGCAATGCGGGTGTCGCGCTGGTCGCCAAGCGTCTTGATCTCGAGACGGATCTCGTTCTCAAGGCCGGGCATGTCTTCGTGGCGAGCTTCCTCGTCAACGGAGATGACCATGTATGCCGCGAAGTAGATGACCTTTTCGAGGTCCTTCGGTGCCATGTCGAGCAGGTAACCCAAGCGCGACGGAACGCCCTTGAAGTACCAGATGTGGGTGACGGGGGCAGCCAGCTCAATGTGACCCATGCGCTCACGGCGCACGGACGACTTGGTGACTTCCACTCCACAGCGCTCACAAACGATGCCCTTGAAGCGGACACGCTTGTACTTGCCACAGGAGCATTCCCAGTCACGGCTCGGGCCGAAGATCTGTTCGCCGAACAGACCGTCCTTCTCGGGCTTCAGGGTGCGGTAGTTGATTGTTTCAGGCTTCTTGACTTCACCGTACGACCAACGACGAATGTCGTCAGCGGTAGCCAGGCCAATGCGAAGCGCATCAAAAGTTGTTACGTCGAGCAATTTCTCTCCTAAAGAAAGTTCTCTGAGGTCTTCAGTTGGCCAGGCTTAGATCTCGTCGATTGACGAGGACTCGAACCTGGAGGAAATGTTGATGCCGAGTTCTTCCGCAGCGCGGAAGGCGTCGTCGTCGGTGTCTTTCAGGCTGACGACAGTTCCGTCAGCTGACAGGACCTCAACGTTCAGGCAGAGAGACTGCATTTCCTTGATCAGAACCTTGAAGGACTCGGGGATGCCGGGCTCCTGGATGTTCTCACCCTTGACGATGGCCTCGTACACCTTGACGCGGCCAAGGATGTCATCGGACTTGATCGTCAGCAGCTCCTGGAGCGCGTAAGCGGCTCCATAAGCTTCGAGCGCCCACACTTCCATCTCACCGAAGCGCTGTCCACCGAACTGTGCCTTACCACCGAGCGGCTGCTGGGTGATCATGGAGTACGGTCCGGTCGAACGAGCGTGGATCTTGTCGTCGACGAGGTGGTGCAGCTTGAGGATGTACATGTAGCCAACCGAGATCGGCATCGGGAACGGCTCACCGGAGCGACCATCGAACAGGCGGGCCTTACCGCTTGATCCGATGAGGCGGTCGCCGTCACGGGTGACGGTGGTCGAGTCGAGAAGACCTGCGATCTCTTCCTCGGACGCGCCGTCGAACACGGGAGTCGCAACCTTGGTGCCGGGCGCGGCTTCGTGCGCCTCAGCCGGCAGGTTCTTCGCCCACGTCGGCTTGCCTTCGACCTTCCAGCCCTGCTGAGCGATCCAGCCGAGGTGGAGTTCGAGGACCTGGCCGAAGTTCATTCGACCCGGGATACCGAGCGGGTTGAGGATGATGTCGACCGGGGTTCCGTCTTCGAGGAACGGCATGTCTTCGACAGGCAGAATCTTCGAGATGACACCCTTGTTGCCGTGACGACCGGAGAGCTTGTCACCCTCGGTGATCTTGCGCTTCTGGGCGATGTAAACGACAACACGACGGTTGACACCCGAGCCGAGCTCGTCGTCGCCATCTTCGGAGTTGAACTCCTTGACGGCGATGATCGTGCCGCGCTCACCGTGGGGCACCTTGAGTGAGGTGTCGCGAACTTCGCGGCCCTTCTCGTTGAAGATCGCGCGGAGCAGACGCTCTTCGGCGGAAAGCTCGGTCTCGCCCTTCGGCGTGACCTTTCCGACGAGGATGTCGCCCGGACGAACTTCAGCACCGATGCGGATGATGCCGCGCTCGTCGAGGTCCTTGAGCAGCTCAGGGCTGACGTTCGGAAGGTCACGGGTGATCTCTTCCTTGCCCAGCTTCGTGTCGCGCGAGTCAACCTCGTACTCTTCGATGTGAATCGAGGAGAGGGTGTCGTCCTTCACCAGGTTCTGGCTCAGGATGATCGCGTCCTCGAAGTTGTGACCCTCCCATGACATGAATGCCACGAGGAGGTTCTTTCCGAGTGCGAGCTCGCCGTTCTCCGTTGCGGGACCGTCAGCGATAACCTCGCCGGCCTCAATGCGGTCGCCCGCTGAGACGATGACGCGGTTGTTGAAGCTGGTGCCCTGGTTGGAGCGGTCGAACTTACGGAGGTAGTACTCCTGGGTTCCACCCTCGTCGAGCTGGATGGTGACGACCTCGGCGGAAACCTCGGCGACAACACCCGACTTCTCGGCGGTGATCACGTCACCGGCGTCGATGGCTGCGTAGCCCTCCATACCGGTTCCGACGATCGGCGACTCCGAGCGGAGCAGCGGGACAGCCTGGCGCTGCATGTTGGCACCCATGAGTGCGCGGTTAGCATCGTCGTGCTCGAGGAACGGGATGAGGCTCGTCGCGACGGAAACCATCTGACGAGGCGAAACATCCATGTAGCCGATTTCGCTTGCGGGGAAGAGGTCAACCTCTCCACCCTTCCGGCGAGCGAGAACGCGGTCCTCGGTGAAGCGGCCATCGTCCTTGAGCGGTGCGTTGGCCTGGGCGACGATGAAGTCGTCCTCTTCCATTGCCGTCAGGTAGTCGATGTCCTTCGTGACCAGTCCGTCGACGACGCGACGGTACGGGGTCTCGATGAAACCGAACGCGTTGATGCGTGCGAACGATGCGAGCGAACCGATCAGACCAATGTTCGGGCCTTCAGGCGTCTCAATCGGGCACATGCGGCCGTAGTGGGACGGGTGAACGTCTCGAACCTCGACACCTGCGCGCTCACGCGACAGACCACCGGGGCCAAGCGCCGAAAGGCGACGCTTGTGGGTGAGGCCGGCGAGCGGGTTGTTCTGGTCCATGAACTGCGAGAGCTGCGACGTTCCGAAGAACTCCTTGATCGCGGCGACGACGGGGCGCACGTTGATCAGGGTCTGCGGGGTGATCGCTTCGATGTCCTGCGTGGTCATGCGCTCGCGAACGACGCGCTCCATGCGGGACAGACCGGTGCGAACCTGGTTCTGGATGAGCTCGCCGACGGCGCGGATACGACGGTTACCGAAGTTGTCGATATCGTCGATGTCGAGGCGGATCTCAGCCTTCTTGCCATCGCGGAGGCCGGTGAAGCTGGTCTCACCCGAGTGCAGGCGAACGAGGTACTTGATCGTCTCGACGATGTCGTCGACGGTCAGCACGCTGTCGCTGAGCGGTGCGTCAAGACCAAGCTTCTTGTTGATCTTGTAACGACCGACCTTTGCGAGGTCGTAGCGCTTGGAGTTGAAGTAGAAGTTGTCGAGGAGTGCGCGGGCTGCCTCTGCGGCGACCTGCTCTCCCGGACGGAGCTTGCGGTAGATGTCGCGGAGCGCATCTTCCTTCGTGAGGATGGTGTCCTTCTCGAGGGTCAGCTCGATCGACTCGAAGCCCTTGAACTGCTCAAGGATGTCTTCGCTCGTCAGGCCGAGGGCCTTGAGGAACACGGTGACCGACTGCTTGCGCTTGCGGTCGATGCGAACGCCGACCTGGTCGCGCTTGTCGATCTCGAACTCGAGCCATGCACCGCGGCTCGGGATGATGCGAGCGGAGAAGATGTCCTTGTCGGATGTCTTCTCCTGGTTGCGGTCGAAGTACACACCGGGGCTGCGGACCAGCTGGGACACGACGACACGCTCGGTGCCGTTGATGATGAATGTGCCCTTTTCGGTCATGAGCGGGAAGTCGCCCATGAACACGGTCTGAGTCTTGATCTCACCGGTGAGGTGGTTCATGAACTCAGCCTCGACGTAGAGCGGAGCAGCGTAGGTCTTGCCACGCTCCTTGCACTCGTCGATCGAGTACTTCTCCGGCTCCAGGAAGGGGCTGGTGAAGCTCAGCTGCATCGTCTCGCCGAGGTCTTCGATCGGTGAGATCTCCTCGAAGATCTCGTCGAGGCCAGAGTGAGTCGGCAGATCCTGACGGCCGGCCTTCGTGGCTTCATCGACGCGTGCTTTCCACACGTCGTTGCCCACGAGCCAGTCAAAGCTCTCGGTCTGCAAAGCAAGCAGATCCGGAACCGTCAGGGTGTCGGTGATCTTCGCGAACGACAGACGCGATGCGTCGCGGCCGTTCTTGGGTGAGTTGGTGGATGCGTTGCGCGCAGCAGCCAAGGAAATAACCTCCGTGGGCCCTCGTACAGGCTCTAGTTACTGGTAGTAATGGAGAACTCGTCAAACGCCATTCAAAATGGTGCGTCTTTCTTGAGAAAGAAACACTTGGGCCGACCGCAATATGAAGGCATGAAACGTCTGGGAGCGCAAAGGTCTACTATATGTCTTCCTCAGGCCTGTGTCCAGCAGTTTGGGTTGACTGAGTTCCCGCGCTGCGGTATAAAGACCGCCATTCTCCGATCCTTGATCTCAAAAACCGCGGAATGCCGGGACCGATAGGCGGAAACGGTCCTCAACAACCCAATCGAGTGGTTCCCGGATTCACAGAACTTGTCCAGCAGCGCACGGATGGCGGGTGATCATCCACCGTGGGTTGATGACCGCCCGCAAACCTCTTCCCGCTGAGCTCGCGGGACGCCCATTCACGGTGACACAGGCGATGGGTCTTGGCGTCAGCCGGGCACGCCTGGCGCAGCGCGATCTCGCTCAGCCGTTTTCCGGCATCCGCATGCCAGCAGCGTCTGGAGATCGTGCGCCAGTCTCCGCGGAAGACTGGCATCAGGTCTTCGCGATACATCAGCGACGCACCCGGGAGTTATGCGGCGCATTCAATCTGCGCATGCCGCCACACACCTGATCGACGCTGACCAGT
>JAZQRG010000519.1:0-1965 GCA_045629445.1 Mycetocola sp.
GACATTCCCGCTGATGGAGCGCCCTGCCGTCGCCACCGCGCTCGCCGCCATCGCGGGGATGCTGAATGCGTGGTCGTTGGAGCACACCCAGACATTCGCGACCGTTCAATCGGGGAATCTCGTTTCGCTCGGCTTCTATGGCGTCTCAGGCGACGCCCCCGCAGTTCTGCGGGTGGGGCTCGCGCTCCTCGGCTTCGCAGCGGGTGCGTTCTGCTGCGCCATAGTCGTCGCGTTCGCCGATCGTGCCCACCGGAACTATTCGCGGCGGATCCTTGCGGGAGAATCCGTCATCCTCGTCACTCTGACGGCACTGGCGGCACTCGCCGTCGTGGACGCCATGTGGATCGCTGTCGCGATCAGTTTCGTCGCCGGCGCGCAGGGCAATGCGTTCCATCGAGAGCGAGGCATGTTGTACGGCAACGTGGCGGTCACCTTTGTGTTGCAGGCCGTCTTCAGCGACTTCGGCAGGGGGATCATGCGGCGCGTGTACGACGACGGCGAACGTCACTTCCTCCCCGCCATGGCATACCTCGCTGTGCTGGTCGGGTTCGCCGGGGGCGGGGCGCTGGGTTTCCTGCTCAACCAATGGTGGAATTCCTCTTCGTTGCTCGTAGCGGCCCTCCTCACAGGGCTTCTGGCTGCGCTGGCCTCGCCGCGAAAGAGCAACATCGATCCCGCTGAGAGCGTGCCCGGTCCTTGAGAATCGGTCTCGGCATGCGACGTGACCCTGGCGCGTTTGCTCAGCTTCCCGGCACCGACCGCCCGATTGCGGTCCTGGACTGGGGATCTCACGGATGATTGACCTTGCCGCTTCGTGGAGACTGACGCTGATGGCATCCCACACGAAAGGACGTCGCCGTGCTCACGGGACGGTCGGTCACCACACCACCACCGGTATTGGGTCCACATGAGAACCTGGCGGTCAGGGCACATGCGGCCGGTTCCACACCGGCTCACCAGCATGCCAGCGGCGAACTCGGACGCACCATACGCAGAGAGCAAGGTGATGCGGTCCGGGACCCGTCGGCCTCGGAGTCTCGTACTGCGACCAAGGCAGTCCTGTTCGGTCGGGGGGCCGAACTCCGTGTGCTTGAAGGCTTCCTGGATGGACTGACCCGTACCGCCTCGTCGGTGTTGTTGATGGGCGAGGCGGGGAGCGGGAAGAGCGCCCTCCTGTCCGCCGCGGCCGGCATCGCTGCGGACAGGCAAGTGAGCGTGCTCCGCGTGGCAGCCACCAGCAGCGAGACGAGTATCCCTTACGCCACTCTGCATCAACTGCTTCAGCCGGTCGCCCATCGGCTGCGGGAAGTGGAGACCGGGCATCAGACCGTGCTCCGGCGGGCGCTGGGATTCGAGGCCGGCCCGTCCCCCGATCCCCTCGCTCTCTACAACGCCGTCACCGCGCTGCTGCACCTGTCGGCGAACGGCGCTCCACAGCTTCTGATCGTTGACGACATCGACCGAATCGACCCGCCAACGGCCTCGGTGATGTCGTTCTTGTCACGACGACTCCGGGGACGTGGAGTGGGGATTCTGGCGTCAAGTCGATCCCGGCCTTCCTTGGCGGCAGATCAGCATCTGGTCCTGGGTCGATTGGGCGCCGAGGACGCGCGGTCGATGCTTCACGCTCTGGAGCCCAGGCTCCCGTCCCACGAGACCTCCGCGATACTGGTGCAGGCGGAGGGAAACCCGTCCGCGCTCGTGCACCTGCTGGCAAGCGCCCGCGTCCACCTGGGGCTACATGCGGACGCGGGCCCTCGCTTTCCGCAGCAAGAGCTGAGGATAGAAGCCGATGAGGACCTTCCATCGCTCCCTCAGCGCACCCAGCGCGCACTCTTGCTGTTGGCGATCGATGACAAGAGCGACCTTCGCGTACTGCCGAGCGAGAATCTCACGATCGATGATCTTGCCCCGGCTGAACGTTCCGGCATCCTCACGATCGATGTCGAGACCTTGACCGCTCGG
>JAZQRG010000520.1:0-4525 GCA_045629445.1 Mycetocola sp.
CTGACAGACGTCGAACTTCCCGTCACTCTCGACTCGCTCGAGAAGCGGCCGATCGACGAACAGGCCGTTCGTGAAATTTTCGACAAGCTCGAATTCCGCACAATGCTTGACCGCCTGCTCAAGGCTGAGGGCCTCGACGAGAACTCAACGGGCGTTCCATCGGTGCGTGCCGGTGCCGAGAAGATTCCCGTCCCGCAGCAGCTGCTCGACGAGGAGCTCGGCGCGTGGCTGGCCCGCGCAGCCGCTGCGAACCCCGACGGTCTCGGGCTCACGATCGAACTCCACGACGGCAAGCCGGTGGCGGCGGGTGTCGCTACGCTCACCGAGGCCGTCGCTCTCGCCTGGAAGCCGGGCAGTGCTGACTACGCACCGTTTGAAACGTGGCTTGCCAGCGACGCCCCGAAGATCATGACCGACGCGAAGAAGCAGCTGAAGGCGCTTCAGGCAGCGGGCATTCCGTTCGACGGCATCGCGTTCGACACCCACATCGCCGGCTGGCTGCTGCGACCGAACGGCACCGAGAAAACGCTCGCGGACCTCGTTTCCCGTTACCTCGACGAGTCGCTACCGGTGTCAGACCCGAACCAGCTGGTTCCGCTCGATGAGCCGGCGACGGCTCCGGTCGAGGCCTGGTTCACCGCGCGACTGGTCGCGCCGCTCACCGAAGCACTCGATCCCGGCTCACTTTCGGTCCTGCAAGACATCGAGATGCCGACGTTGCGCACGCTCGTCGACATCGAGTTGCGCGGCGTTACGGTCAATCACGAGCAGCTCGCCGAGCTCTCCGGCCAGCTCGCCGCTCGTGCTGCCGACCTCGCGAGCCAGGCATACGCCATCATCGGACACGAGGTGAACCTCGGGTCTCCGAAGCAGCTCCAGGAGGTGCTGTTCAACGAACTGGACATGCCGAAGACCCGGGCGAACAAGACCGGATATTCGACGGATGCCGGCGCTCTCGCCGACCTGCAGGCATCGAATCCGCACCCCTTCCTCGGCCTGCTGCTCGAACACCGTGACGCCACCAAGCTTCGCCAGATCGTTGAGACCGTTGACAAAGCCATCGGTCCTGACGGCCGGGTCCACACGAGCTACGTGCAGACCGGAACCACGACGGGCCGGCTCTCGTCGACGGATCCCAACCTGCAGAACATCCCTGTCCGCACCGAAGAGGGTCGTCGCATCCGTGCCGCTTTCGAAGCGGGCGAAGGCTACGAGACACTGCTGACCGCTGACTACTCCCAGATCGAGATGCGGATCATGGCGCACCTCTCCGGCGACCCGGGGCTCATCGAGGCATTCCGAACCGGCGAAGACCTTCACCGGTTCGTCGGCTCGAAAATCTTCCTGGTCGACCCGGAAGACGTCACCAACGAGATGCGCACCAAGGTGAAAGCGATGTCGTACGGCCTCGCATACGGGCTCAGCGCGTTCGGGCTCTCGAAGCAGCTGCGCATCGACTCGTCAGAGGCCAAGAAGCTCATGGCCGGCTACTTCGAACGCTTCGGTGCTGTGCGCGACTATCTCCGCAACGTCGTCGAGCAGGCCGTTGAAGACGGATACACCACGACGATCTTCGGCAGGCGTCGCCCGTTCCCCGACCTCAAGAGCCCGAACCGGGTGCTCCGCGACAACGCACAGCGCGCAGCGCTCAACGCGCCCATCCAGGGCAGTGCTGCCGACATCATGAAGATCGCCATGAACAACATCGAGAGCGATGTCGCCGAGCAGAAGCTCGAGAGCCGCATGCTCATGCAGGTGCACGATGAGCTCATCTTTGAGGTTGCACCGGGGGAGTGGGAGGCGCTCGAGCCCATCGTCCGCACCCGCATGGCGACGGCAGCCGACCTCGTCGTTCCGCTCGATGTTCAGGTCGGACGCGGACACAACTGGGACGCAGCGGCCCACTGATCATGACTCCGGCGCTGGCCAGGAACTGATCGATTTCGATCTGTGCCTGACCGGCGCCGCTGCCGTAGGCTCGCATCCATGACAGCAGAACAGCGCACGCCGACCCCCATCGACGCGATCGCCGAGGCATGGGTCGACACGCTCGTCGACATCGACCCGCTCGTCGGCACCTATATCGGCCGCGACGAGGTGAACGACCGATTCGGTGACTTCTCACCCGCCGGGCACGAACGATTCATCGATGAAGCCCGCAAGGTCATCGGTGCCCTTGACGCCGCCACACCCGTCGACGACGTCGACCGGGTCACCCAGACCGATCTCCGCGCAGAGTTGCTTCTCGAGGTCGAGAGTGCGGATGAGGGCCTTCACCTGCGTGACCTGAACGTCATCGCGTCACCGGTTCAGGGCATCCGCGAAATCTTTGACATCATGCCAACTGACACCCTGCATGACTGGGAGAACATCTCGGCGAGACTGAAGGCGTTGCCCCAGGCCGTCGCCGACTACATCGAGACGCTGCGGCTTGGCATCGAACGCGGAATCACCCCGGCGAAGCGACAGGTCCGTGAGGTGTTTGAGCAAACCAAACGGTATAGCGGCATCGATGGGTTCTTCGCCGAGCTGGCCGCGAACTCCGGGCCACCTGACTCCCAACTTCCGGCGTCGCTCGCGTCTGACCTCAACCACAACGCGGGCGGTGCGGCCGTCGCGTATCGCACCCTCACCGAGTTCCTTGCCCACGAACTTGAACCGGTTGCGACAGAGGCGGATGCCGTCGGCCGCGACATCTACGCGCTGCAGTCACGTCGGTTCCTCGGTGCCACCATCGACCTCGACGAGACCTACGAGTGGGGGATCGACGAACTGCAGAAGATGGTCGACGAACAGGAGTCCATCGCTCGCGAAATCAAGCCGGGGGCGAGCGTCGAAGAGGCGATCGCCTTCCTCGACAACGATGCGAGTCGAAAGCTGCACGGCACCGATGCGCTGCAGCGGTGGATGCAGGAAACCAGCGACCGCGCCGTCGCCGAACTCGGTCGCACCCACTTCGACATTCCCGAAGAGATCCGCACGATCGAGTGCATGATCGCCCCGACGCAGGAGGGCGGGATCTATTACACCGGCCCGACCGACGACTTCTCCCGCCCAGGCCGCATGTGGTGGTCGGTGCCGGAGGGAGTGACCGAATTCGACAGCTGGCGGGAACTAACGACCGTTTACCACGAGGGGGTCCCGGGCCACCACGTGCAGATCGGCCAGGCCGTCTACAACCGGGCAAAGCTCAATACCTGGCGCCGCCAGCTCGCCGGAACATCGGGACACGCTGAGGGCTGGGCGCTGTATGCGGAGCGGCTCATGGAGCAGCTCGGATACCTCGACGACCCGGCTGACCGCCTCGGAATGCTCGACGGGCAGCGGATGAGGGCTGCGCGCGTTGTGCTCGACATCGGCGTTCACCTCGGCAAGACACTGCCGGGAACGAACCGGGTCTGGACGGCGGAAGATGCCTTCGAATTCCTTGGCAAGAACGTCAACATGAACGAGGGATTCGTTCGGTTCGAGGTCAACCGGTATCTCGGCTGGCCCGGTCAGGCGCCCTCGTACAAGGTCGGCCAGCGGCTCTGGGAACAGCTCCGCGCCGACGCGGAACAGCGGGAGGGCGCATCCTTCGACCTCAAGGCGTTCCACCGGCGCGCGCTCGATCTCGGCGGTGTCGGACTCGACACCCTCAAACGCGCGTTGCTCGCCGACTGATCGGTGGAGTCGAATTCGGTGTATCCGGCCGCGATCGGCCCGGAGTTCTCCGCGCTGCACCCGCGACTTGCGACCTATTTCGATGCGATCCCGCTTGGCAGTGTCGGAACCGGTGTCGGCGTCTTCGATGTGGTCGGTACGCCACGCCGGTGGTTATGGCCGGCGCTGTGGCTGCTCGGCCGCGCAGGAGTCCTGTTCCCCGCGTGGCAGCGTAACGTCCCGTTCGTCGTGGAGAATCGCTCGAGGGTGGACGAATCCGGCCAGCCCGTTGTGAGCGCGCTCCGACGGTTCCGGTTCCCCTCTGGCGACCGGGTGATGATCGATCGCATGCGCATCCGGAACGGGCGCCTGGTCGATCGCATCGGAACCAGCGGCCTCATCGAAGCCGAGTTCGCGTCAACAGTGGAGAACGGCGGACTTGTCCTCCGATCGAGGCGAGTCGCCATCCGTCTGGGCGGGGTGAGAATCCCGATCCCCGCACGCGTGTCGCCCGTCGTGACGTTGAGCGAACGCTTCGATGACCACAACGACTGCCAGCGCGTCCTCGTCACCATCGATGCGCCGATGCTCGGCAGGCTCTATGAGTACGGCGGCAGCTTCCGTTACGTCGTCGAGCCCATCGACGAATCCAGCATTACCGAAGGGGAGCGACCGTGAGCGATCGCGTTGTCATTGCCGGAGCATCCGGATTTCTTGGCCAGTACCTCCTTGCGCGGTTTCGCGACCGTGGTGCGACCGTCAGCACGATCGGACGGGGGAATGCGGATGCCGTCTGGGGCGACACCGCAGGCATTACACGGGTTCTCGATGGTGCTGACCTGCTAATCAACCTCGCCGGCAAGAGCGTCAATTGCCGCTACAC
>JAZQRG010000521.1:0-14603 GCA_045629445.1 Mycetocola sp.
ATCACCCTCGATGACGACAACGTGATCTCACCGGTGGACATCATCAACATCGTCGCGGCGTACTTCAAGCTCAGCGTCGACGACCTCTACGGATCGAGCCGGTCGCAGGCCATCGCCACATCGCGGCAGATTGCGATGTACCTCTGTCGCGAACTTACGAATCTCTCACTCCCGAAGATCGGCCAGCTCTTCGGAAACCGCGATCACACGACGGTGATGTACGCGAATAAGAAGATTTCTGACCTCATGCAGGAACGGCGATCGATTTATAACCAGGTCACTGAATTGACCAGTCGCATCAAACAGGGACACCGTTTCAACCGTTAAAGCGGTGCTCAGACACGGTTAAAGTCCACAGGTTGAGGCAGTCTTACACAATGTGGATAACCCTGTGGAAGAAAATCTAATAACTCGCCTGAGCCTGTGAACGAACGCACTCTTAATGTGCACAACCGCCCTACATGCCAGTAATGGCAAGGATCTCTCTTCGCATCAAGTGCACAACGCACCAACAAGTGACACAGGTGTAGTTCCCTTTGTTTTACTCGCGAGTCGGAAGTTATCCACAGTTTCCACAACGGTTAAGACCATTAAAGAATTCTTTAACTTTTAATCCGCCAATAACCTTTTGGCGGCGGTGCCCTTGCCCCAATGAGGGTGTGACGGGCTCTGTCAGACCCGGCTAACATGGTGATCCACTCGTACCTTGAAACGACAGGGGAATCCACCGTGCGGTTTAGCGTCAATCGCGATGTCTTCAGCGAAGCGGTTTCATTCGCTGTGAAGCTTCTGCCCCAACGAACGACCCTTCCGATCCTTAGCGGTGTACTCATCGAAGCGACCGATACCGGTCTCGTGCTCTCGAGCTTCGACTACGAGGTTTCGGCTCAGACCGAGATCAACGCCCAGGTCGATGAACCAGGTACCGTCCTGGTCTCGGGTCGCCTTCTTGCTGACATCGCCAGCCGCTTGCCCAACGCCCCTGTGGTGTTCTCGACGAACGAAAACCGCATCGTCGTGAGCTGTGGATCAGCCAACTTCACGCTTTTGTCTATGCCTGTCGAGGAATATCCGAGCATTCCCCAGATCAGCGGGCAGACTGGCCTCGTTCCGGGCGAGGAATTCGCCGCTGCCGTCGCCCAGGTCGCCGTTGCGGCCTCCCGCGACGATGTCACCCCCGTCATCACCGGTGTTCAGCTCCAGGTCACCGACAACCGTCTCGGCCTCGTCGCCACTGACCGATACCGCGTTGCGGTCCGTGAGATCGACTGGGACAACGGAGAAAACACGAATCCAGAGGGTCTCACCGCCCTCGTGCCGGCGAAAACCCTGCAGGAAGTCGGCAAGACCTTCGGCCACTCCGCCACCATCTCGGTGTCATTCACTGCCAAGGACGACCGCGAACTCATCGCATTCACCGCGGACAACAAAACCGTCACCTCACTTCTGATCAAGGGATCTTTTCCCCCGGTTCGACGGCTTTTCCCCGAGAACACCGACAACTACGCGGTCATCAACACGGGCGAGCTCATCGAGGCGGTTCGGCGCGTGTCGCTCGTTCTCGAACGTGAGGCCGCACTTCGGTTCACCTTCACGATCGACGGACTCACCATGGAAGCCGTTGGATCTGAGCACGCCCAGGCATCCGAATCGATCGACGCGCTCCTCACCGGCGACGACATCGTTCTGAGCCTCAAGCCGCAGTTCCTCATCGACGGCCTGACCGCGGTTCGCAGCGAGTTCGTCCGGTTCTCATTCACCAAGAGCGAGAACACGAACAAGCCCGGTCCGATGCTCATCACGAGCCAGTCGTCCAAAGACCAGCCAGGCGCCGACAGCTTCAAGTACCTGCTGCAGCCGAACCTGCTGCTCCGCTAAGGGCCGGCCCTTTCCGACAACTCCATCCGCCCACACCCGCAACGAAAGGGATGAACATGCACATCGGTCTCATCGGTCTCGGAAAAATGGGCGGGCAAATGCGGACGCGGTTGCGAAACGCTGGCATTGAGGTCACCGGTTTCGACCGCAACCCGGATGTCACGGACGTTGCGACGCTCAAGGATCTCGTGGCGGCCCTCCCGGCTCCTCGCACTGTCTGGATTATGGTCCCAGCCGGGAAGATCACGGACGATGTCGTGCTGGAGCTGAACGACCTCCTCTCCGAGGGAGACCTCGTGATCGATGGTGGCAACAGCAGGTTCACCGAGGACTTCAAGCACGCGGAACTGCTGTCCGCGAAGGGCATCGACTACATCGACGCCGGTGTTTCCGGAGGCGTCTGGGGCCTGGAAAACGGCTACGGACTCATGGTGGGCGGATCGGCCGAACAGGTCGAACGGGTGATGCCGGTATTTGACGCTCTTCGGCCTGACGGCCCTCGCGAAGAAGGCTTCGTTCACGTCGGCGGTGTCGGCGCAGGCCACTACGCCAAAATGGTGCACAACGGCATCGAATACGCACTGATGCAGGCATATGCCGAGGGTTTCGAGCTCCTCGAAGCACGCAGCGATATCGTCCACGACGTTCCGGGAACCTTCAAGGCCTGGCAACGCGGAACCGTCGTGCGTTCATGGCTGCTTGAACTTCTCGTTCGCGCCCTCGATGAAGATGATGACCTGTCGGAAATCGATGGTTACGTCGAAGATTCGGGCGAGGGCCGATGGACAATCGAGGAAGCCGTCGCGAACGCCGTTCCGGTACCGACAATCTCAGCATCAATTTTCGCCCGCTTTGTCTCCCGACAGGACGACTCGCCCGCGATGAAGGCTGTCGCGGCATTGCGAAACCAGTTCGGCGGGCACGCCGTCAAGAAGTCGGACGAATAGTGGCATCGGTTGTTCACAGGTAGCCTGTCTCAGTGATCGTCACCCACCTGAACCTCAGCGATTACCGCAACTACGCGGTCGCGGACGTGGGCATGGCACCGGGAGCCAATCTCTTCGTCGGGCGCAACGGCCAGGGAAAAACCAATCTCGTTGAAGCGCTCGGCTACCTGTCGACGCTTGGCTCACACCGGGTATCGAGTGACCAGGCGCTGATCAGGGCCGGCACTGATGCCGCAGTCATCCGTGCGCGCCTTCAACACAGCGGGCGTGAACTGCTCGCCGAAGTGCAGATCAATCGCAGTGGCGCAAACCGTGCCCAGGTCAACCGCAGCCAGATCAAGCCGCGGGAACTCCCGCGCTATTTCTCGAGCGTCCTCTTCGCGCCCGAAGATCTCGGCATTGTCCGCGGCGACCCCTCAGCACGCCGCCGGTTCATCGACCAACTTCTCGTCCTGCACACCCCACGGCTGGCCGGCGTCATGAGCGACTACGAGCGCACGCTGAAACAACGCAACTCGCTCCTGAAATCAGCCCGTTCTTCCGGCCTCAAAGCCAACCAGCTGACAACACTCGAGATCTGGGACGACCGACTTGTCGTTTTCGGCTCCGAGATCATCGACGAGCGGGTTCGCCTCATTGAGGCACTCTCACAACCGATTCGGGATGCCTACGCATCGGTCGTCGGGGATGATCACGGTCCATCACTTACTCCGCTGCTTTCAATCAACGGTGTTGACGTCGAAGATTCCGGGGCCGGATCGACTGAGTCCAGGCCCGTCGCATCGGACCTGTCCACTGCCGACCTCTTCCGTTCGGCCCTCGCGGCTCGGCGGAAAAGCGAAGTTGAACGCGGGCTCACCCTCGTCGGTCCGCACCGCGACGACATCCTCTTCGAGCTCAACTCGCTGCCGGTAAAGGGATACGCCAGCCATGGCGAATCGTGGTCGTTCGCTCTCGCGCTGAAACTCGCATCCGCCGAACTTCTCCGTCGCGATTCGACTCTGGGCGACCCGGTCCTCATCCTCGACGATGTCTTTGCCGAGCTGGATTCTCACCGCCGTGCACGCCTGGCCTCGGCGGTATCGACCTTCGAGCAGGTGCTCATCACTGCCGCCGTTCTCGACGATGTTCCCGCCGAGCTCGCGGCGCACATCGTCCACATTGAAGCGGGCCGAATCCTTCCGGAACCAGAGGTCGTTCAGGCCGAGGGCGGACTGAGCCATGACTGATCAGCCAGGCCTCCCGGAACGAGGCACCGAAGCCGCCAGGGTCTACGTCCGATTCAAGGAACTGTTCGGCGGGCACAAGCACTACGCCAGATCGAAGCGCAAAAGCCGAATGGATGCCGCAGAAAGCGTTCCATTCGGAGCAGGCCGCGATCCGAGAGGGCTCGGCGATATTGTCGGCGCGCTCACCAGCCAGCTCGGATGGGATTCCCCGCTCGCCCAATCCGAGCTCGTGGCCAACTGGACCTCGCTCGCCGGCGAGGAAACTGCGAACCACTCGACCCCGGTCGGGATCGACAACGGAATTCTGACGGTTCAGTGCGAGTCGACAGCGTGGGCAACACAGTTGCGGATCATGCGGGTCGAAATCATGACGCACATCGCCGTGAGGTACCCGGATGCCGGGATCGAAAGCATCCGTTTTCTGGGCCCCAACGTCCCAAGCTTCAAACGCGGCCCCAGATCGGTTCAAGGGCGTGGCGTACGCGATACCTATGGTTAGGCAGTCAAATCAGGTCGCCTAGCTGATAAAAGCCGCTCAGGCGGGCGATTCTGACCCGAACCCCGGTTCTTCTTGATAGAATGACATGTCGAGCAAGAACACGGTTTGGAGCCTAATTTCATATGTCATCAGAACCGGATAGGTCCGTGGACAACAGCAGCTACGGTGCAAGCCAGATTCAGGTTCTCGAAGGTCTCGAAGCCGTACGCAAGCGCCCCGGAATGTATATCGGTTCTACCGGTCCCCGTGGTCTGCACCACCTCGTGTACGAGATCGTCGATAACGCCGTCGATGAGGCCCTCGCGGGATACTGCGACAACATCGAGGTCACCATCCTCAAGGACGGCGCCGTTCGTGTTGTCGACAACGGCCGAGGCATCCCCGTTGACATCCACCCGGCAGAGGGCAAGTCGACCGTAGAGGTCGTTCTCACCATCCTCCACGCCGGTGGAAAGTTCGGCGGCGGCGGATATGCCGTCTCCGGTGGACTGCACGGTGTCGGAAGCTCGGTCGTCAACGCTCTCTCCACGCGCCTCGATGTCGAGGTTCGTCGACAGGGCTCGGTCTGGCGCGCGACGTTCCACGACGGAGTCGCCGACGCACCGCTCTCACAGGACGAGGATTCGGATGAGACGGGCACGACGATCACGTTCTGGCCGAGCGCTGACATCTTCGAGACCACCGAGTTTGACTACGACACCCTCAAGACCCGGTTCCAGCAGATGGCGTTCCTCAACAAGGGACTCCGGATCGCCCTGACCGATGAGCGGGATGACCACATGGTCGAAGCTCCAGCCAAGGAAGGCGCCGCACCGGAACTGGTTCACCAGTCGAACGTCTTCCACTATGAGCGCGGACTCGTCGACTACGTCGAATACCTCAACCGGGCGCGCAAGGCCGACCTGGTCAACGACGAGATCATCTCGTTCGAGACCGAAGACGACAACCGCAAGATCGCCCTCGAAGTGGCGATGCAGTGGACGACGGCATACACCGAGAGCGTTCACACCTACGCGAACACGATCAACACCCACGAGGGTGGAACCCACGAAGAGGGCTTCCGTGCAGCGCTGACGACACTCGTCAACAAGTACGCCAGGGAAAAGGGCCTGCTCAAGGAGAAGGACGACAACCTCTCCGGCGACGACGTGCGCGAAGGCCTGACCGCTGTCATCTCCGTCAAGCTTGCCGAACCGCAGTTCGAGGGCCAGACCAAGACCAAGCTCGGAAACACCGAGGCCAAGGCATTCGTGCAAAAGGTCGTTGGAGACCAGCTCGGTGACTGGTTCGGACGCAACCCCGCCCAGGCCAAGGAAATCATTCGCAAGGCTTTCCAGGCGGCAACCGCCCGGATGGCCGCACGCAAGGCTCGTGAAACCGCACGCCGCAAGGGACTCCTTGAGGGCGGCGGAATGCCAGGAAAGCTCAAGGACTGCCAGTCGAAGGACCCGTCGCTTTCCGAAATCTTCATCGTCGAGGGTGACTCAGCAGGCGGTTCCGCTGTGCAGGGCCGCAACCCCGAAACGCAGGCGATCCTGCCGCTCCGCGGCAAGATCCTCAACGTGGAGAAGGCACGACTCGACCGCGCGCTCGGAAACGCTGAAGTACAGGCCATGATTACGGCGTTCGGTGCCGGCATCGGTGAGGACTTCAACCCAGACAAGGCTCGCTATCACAAGATCGTTCTGATGGCCGATGCCGACGTCGACGGCCAGCACATCACGACGCTGTTGCTGACACTGCTGTTCCGCTACATGCGCCCGCTCATCGATTCCGGGTACGTGTACCTCGCACAGCCGCCGCTGTTCAAGCTCAAGTGGTCAAACGCGGCGCACGAGTACGTGTACAGCGACGAGGAGCGCGACGCCCGCCTCGCCGCCGGAGCTGCCGCGGGGCGCCGGATTCCGAAGGACAACGGTATCCAGCGTTACAAAGGTCTCGGTGAGATGGACTACAAGGAGCTGTGGGAAACCACCATGGCGCCCGAAACCCGCACCCTGATGCAGGTCAACCTCGACGACGCTGCTGCTGCCGACGAGATTTTTTCCACCCTCATGGGCGAAGACGTTGAGTCACGACGCAACTTCATCCAGAAGAACGCCAAGGATGTGCGCTTCCTCGACATCTGATCGGGCCACGCCCCTTCAGCATCCGACGCCGGATGTCCCGAGAAAACGCCGACTGAAAAGTAGAGAAGACTGATGGCAGACGAAACGAACAACAGCGACGATACCGCTGCGGAGACCGCAGCGGCTGTTGTCCCCATCGACCACGGTGTGCACGGCCGCATCGACCAGGTCGACCTTCAGCTGGAGATGCAGCGCTCATACCTCGACTACGCCATGAGCGTTATCGTCGGGCGTGCACTTCCCGAGGTTCGTGACGGCATGAAGCCGGTTCACCGTCGTGTGATCTACGCGATGTACGACGGCGGATACCGGCCAGACAAGGCGTTCTCCAAGTGCGCCCGTGTTGTCGGCGACGTGATGGGTCAGTTCCACCCGCACGGTGACTCGGCCATTTACGACGCTCTCGTTCGACTTGTTCAGCCGTGGAGCCTCCGCTACCCGCTCGCACTCGGCCAGGGAAACTTCGGTTCACCGGGTAACGACGGCGCAGCAGCCCCTCGTTACACCGAGACCAAGATGGCTCCGCTCGCCATGGAGATGGTCCGCGACATTGACGAAGACACCGTCAATTTCCAGGACAACTACGACGGCCGCACCCAGGAGCCAGCGGTTCTGCCCGCGCGATTCCCGAACCTCCTCGTCAACGGGTCGGTCGGTATCGCGGTCGGTATGGCAACGAACATTCCGCCGCACAACCTCCGCGAGGTTTCCGCCGGCGCCCTGTGGCACCTGGCCAACCCCGACGCATCGCGCGAAGAGCTTCTCGAAGCGCTCATGCAGCGGATTAAGGGCCCCGACTTCCCGACCGGTGCGCAGATCCTTGGCACTAAGGGCATCCATGACGCGTACAGCACTGGGCGCGGTTCGATCACAATGCGCGCCGTCGTCAGCGTCGAAGAGCTCCAGGGCCGCACCTGCCTCGTCGTCACCGAACTTCCGTACCAGGTCAACCCTGACAACCTGGCGATCAAGATCGCCGACATGGTCAAGGACGGCAAGATCTCCGGGATCGCCGACATCCGCGACGAGACGTCCGGTCGAACCGGACAACGCCTCGTCATCGTCCTCAAGCGTGACGCCGTCGCCAAGGTCGTGCTGAACAACCTCTACAAGCACACCCAGCTGCAGGAAAACTTCGGCGCCAACATGCTGGCGATCGTTGACGGCATCCCGCGCACCCTTGCCATCGATGGATTCATCACGGCATGGACGGCGCACCAGATCGACGTCATCGTCCGCCGCACGAAGCACCGCCTCGCCAAGGCCGAAGAGCGCGCACACATCCTGCGTGGATACCTCAAGGCCCTCGATGCCCTCGACGAGGTTATTGCGTTGATCCGCCGGTCGAAGACCGTTGAGGATGCTCGCGACGGCCTCATGGACCTGCTCGACATCGACGAACTTCAGGCGCGGGCAATCCTCGAGATGCAGCTGCGTCGGCTCGCAGCGCTCGAGCGACAGAGGATCATCGACGAGCACGACGAGATCGAGCTTCAGATCACCGAGTTCAAGGCGATCCTCGCGGACCCGGAGCGCCAGCGCACCATCGTCAGCGAAGAGTTGACCGAGATCGTCGACAAGTACGGTGACGACCGCCGTACCGAGATCATGTTCGGCTACGACGGCGACATGTCGATCGAAGACCTCATTCCCGAGGAAGAGATGGTCATCTCCGTCACGCGCGGCGGCTACATCAAGCGCACCCGCAGCGACAACTACCGCCAGCAGCACCGTGGCGGAAAGGGCGTCAAGGGCGCACAGCTCCGCGCAGACGACGTCGTCGACCACTTCTTCGTCACGACGACACACCACTGGCTCCTCTTCTTCACGAACAAGGGCCGCGTCTACCGCGCCAAGGCGTACGAAGTGCAGGAAGCCGGCCGTGATGCCAAGGGCCAGCACGTCGCCAACCTCCTCGCTATGCAGCCGGATGAGGAGATCGCCGAGATCCTCGACATCCGGGACTACGAGGCAGCGAAGTACCTTGTCCTTGCGACCCGTAACGGTCTGGTCAAGAAGACGGCGCTGAGTGAGTACGACACCAACCGCACCGGTGGCATCATTGCCATCAACCTGCGTGAGGGTGACGAGCTCGTCGATGCTCTCCTCGTTGAAGACGACAGCGATATCTTCCTGGTTTCCCGCCGCGGAATGTCGATTCGTTTCACCGCGAGCGACGAGGCGCTGCGCCCGATGGGACGCTCGACCTCGGGTGTCATCGGCATGCACTTCCGCGATGATGACGAACTGCTCTCTGCGTCGGTGCTTCCGTCTGATTCCGACTCGGATGCCTTCGTCTTTATTGCGACGGAAGGCGGCTATGCAAAACGCACGGCCATCGAGCAGTATCGCCTCCAGAACCGCGGTGGACTCGGCATCAAGGTTGCCAAGTACAACGAAGATCGAGGTCACCTCGCCGGTGCGTTGATCGTCGGTGAGGACGACGAGGTGCTTGTGGTTCTTGCCAGCGGCAAGGTGGTAAGGTCTGCCGTGGCCGAAGTTCCGGCCAAGGGCAGGGACACGATGGGTGTCGTATTTGCACGATTTGCAGAGGACGACCGCATCATCGCCCTGGCCAGGAACAGTGACCGCAATCTTGTCGCCGAGGTGGATGCAGAGACCGTTGCAGCCGAGGGCGAGTCGGAACAGAAAGAGTAAGCATGAGTAGCGTTGCCGAGAAACTCGCCAAAAAGTCGACGAAGCGGACGACCACCAAGCAGGTGCGACTGAAGCTGGTCTACGTCGACTTCTGGTCGGCAGTCAAGCTGTCCTTCCTCGTTGCGATTGCACTGGCCATCATCACCGTCGTCCTCTTCTTCCTGGTCTACACAGTCCTGGAGACGACGGGCATCTTCGCCAACATCAACGGCCTCTACAAGGACGTTGCCGGCGTTGGCGATGACCTCACGGCTATCTTCAACCTTGGCCGGGTCATGGGCTTCGCTGTCGTCGTTGCGATCCTCGACCTCATCGTCGTCACGGCGCTCGGCGCGCTTTGCGCAGCGCTGTACAACCTCAGCGTGAAGATCACCGGCGGCCTTCTCGTCGGCTTCACCAACAACTAAACGTCCAGAATCGGGTGGGAAGCCACTCGATTATAGAAATCGGCAGATCTCGGGTAGTCTCGAACCTGCCCAAACGGGGATATAGCTCAGGCGGTTAGAGCGCTTCGCTGATAACGAAGAGGTCCCAGGTTCAAGTCCTGGTATCCCCACTCGGGAGACAAATTTCATAAGTTCTTCTCCCATAAATCGGGGCCTTAGCTCAATTGGTAGAGCGCCTGCTTTGCAAGCAGGAGGTCAGGGGTTCGATTCCCCTAGGCTCCACATAAAATGAAAAACCCCGGCATTATGCCGGGGTTTTTTTGTATCCCCCGGGGGTCAGATACGCCGTCTGCCTCACACTCCCCGTGTCCTCGCCGCACGTCTCGCTTCAGCGGGCGGATCGGAGGTAAAGGGCTCGAGATCCCCCTCTGCTTCGACCGATTCTGTCGGGGCAGGGCCCTCGCAGTAGTAAAGGGGTGCTCATCGAGCGCTGTGCGCCGCTGTGGCTGCCCGCGATGTGCCGGGCGTCCTGCCGCTGAGCCCCAGGCTTCCAGTGCGCTCAGAGGTCAACAGAGCGGCCTGATGGCACGGCCGCCCAACGAACTCGAAACAACATTCGAAATGGCCGCGATTCGACCTAACATCGAACCGAATTACGCCTGTGTAGTTATCCACAGCACTATCCACACCTGTGGATAGATTCGCAGATCGTCTGGCGTTAACGACCTGTGAGTTATTCACAATTAATTGTGAGTATTCGAAGATCGGTAGCCGCTTCTCACGGGCGGAGCTGCCACCGTGCGTGTGTACATTGAGTCAATGGACATCCGCATCGCCGCATACGGCGTGATCATTCGAGGCAGCGACATTCTTCTCGCCCACTGGAACGACCGTGGGCGCAGCGGATGGACTCTGCCCGGCGGCGGCATTGACCCTGGCGAGGACCCAGCGGATGCCGCGGTGCGCGAAATCCACGAGGAGACGGGATACACCGCTGAGCTCGACAGGCTGCTCGGTGTGCATTCGTACGTCGTGCCTGCGGAGCAAAGGCTCACTCCAGGCGTTGTCGCCCCGTTGCATGCCCTCAGGATCATCTACACAGCCCACGTGACCGGTGGCGAGCTCACCAACGAGGTCGACGGGTCAACCGACTGCGCCGCCTGGCATCCGCTCAACTCCCTTGAGACGCTCGACACCGTGGGCCTCGTCGGGATCGCGCTCGATATGCTGTCCAGCCCTTCGGCTGCACGGTACGACGCACGGCCGATCTAGTCGGTCGGCTCTGCAACGGTAGCTAGTCTGTCGGCTCTAGAAACTCGTCCTCATCGTCACCAGCAGGGACGAAAATTCGGCCGCTGATCGACTCAGGGGTGATTCGCACGATGGCCTCGCGTCGTCCGCCGAGGTAGGGCCTGCGCAGGCGTGGCACGATGCCATCGATCGCCGTTGGGTCATCATCGACGCGGCGGGCGTATCCACGGATGACAACACTCCAGGCCGAGTCCTCGGTGATGCCGTCTGCTTCGAAGAGAACAGCCGCATTGATGGTGAGCGCCGCGAGCTTGTCGCCCGGCACTGTGCGGAAGTAAACGGCGCCATCGATCACTGTGTGCGACACCGGGTGGATGCTGACGAAATCCTCAACCGTGGTGACAATTCGTCCGACGAGAGCATTTTGCACCAGCTCCATCGACTGCTCTTCGGTCAATTCCGTAGTCGGCATAGTGTCTCCCTCGATGAAATCGCGTGGTCGCCATTCTGGACCAAGAGATGCCCGGGCGACAGGGCATAACGAAGAATGGCCGGTCCAAGAGGACCGGCCATTCTTCGAAAGAGTGTCGCTTAGAGGTTCGGCAGTGCCGGCTCTTCGTCAGCGACCCACAGTTCGTCATCTGCGCGGAAGGTCTGCCACACGGCGTATGCCACTCCGGCAGCTGCGAGAACGCCGACGCCGACGGCGATGACGTTTCCTGCGCTGGCTGACTTCTTCTTGGGTGCCGGCGTTGTGGCCTTCTGCAACCGCTCAAGTGCGGCGCGAACGCGGGTGTCCTTGGCGATGTCGCCGATTGAGAGTACCGAACCGACAACGCCACCGATAGCGGGCAGGACTGCGGTGTCAAGGCTCTTCTTGGCGGTGTCTACGATGCCTCGGGATGCTGCATAGCCGCGGTCGACGACGGGCTGAACGCGGTGCTCGTAGGTGTTGACCACGGTGGGGACAACCTGCTCGCGACCGTATGCGGACAGTTGCCTCGATGCTTCGCGGGCGACGTGGTTGGCGTGGTCAAGGATTTCCTGCTGGGCACGCCACAGGTCGTTGGCTTCCCCCTTGAGCCGCTTGAGTTCCTTCTTACGCTTGCGTGACAGGCTCACCGCAGACCTCCATTTATCTCGTTTGAACGCGACAGGTCTCCATCTTGCCACCGAATGGCCTGAACGCCACCTGACAGGCTCGGTGGATGTGTAAGAATTGGGGCATGTCAAAGCACACCGCTGTCGCCACCCTTCACACCAACTATGGAGATATCAAGGTCAACCTCTTTGGTGACCACGCCCCCAAGACAGTGAAGAACTTCGTTGGTCTCGCGACCGGTGAGATTGACTGGACCGACGAAAAGACCGGTGAATCGAAGAAGGGCACGCCGCTTTACAACGGAGTGATCTTCCACCGCATCATCCCCGGCTTCATGGTTCAGGGCGGTGACCCGCTCGGCAACGGAACCGGTGGACCCGGCTACAAGTTCGACGACGAGATCAACCCCGAACTCAACTTCAACGAGCCGTACATGCTCGCGATGGCAAACGCAGGAACCATCGGCGGACGCGGAACGAACGGCTCGCAGTTCTTCATCACCGTCGGTGCAACCAGCTGGCTCCAGGGCAAGCACACCATCTTCGGCGCAGTCGAGGATGAGGCAAGCCGCAAGGTTGTCGACAAGCTCGCCGAGGTTCCGCGCGACGCTCGCGACCGTCCTCTCGACGACATCGTCATCGAGAGCATCACTGTCACCGACGCCTAAAACGCTGTCGGCTGCGGTCGCTCGATGACCTCGAACTCCACTCCCCCGGTCCAGCGCAATAACTTCTGCTACCGGCATCCTGACCGGCAGAGTTTCGTCCTCTGCCAGCGGTGTGGCCGAACGGTGTGTGGAGAATGCCAGACCCCTGGTGCTGTCGGAGTGATCTGCCCCGAGTGCATGAATGAACAGCGAAAGTCTGCTCCGCGCACTCGGACGGCACCCTTTCGGAGATCGAACGACAAACCAGTCGTCACGTACAGCATCCTTGGCGTGACGGCGTTTGTCTTCCTGCTCCAACTCATCCCCGGGCTTGGAATCACCGAGCGGCTGCTGTACGCGGGCCTGTACTCGTATCCGATCGCATTCGAGCCGTGGCGGATGCTCACCACGGCGCTCGTGCATTCTCAGAACTTCATCCTGCATGTCGGATTGAACATGTACTCGCTGTGGTTGTTCGGTCAGGCACTCGAGCCGATGCTCGGTCGGGCCCGCTTCCTGACGCTGTATCTGATCTCCGCTTTCGCCGGATCACTCGGGGTTCTCTTCCTCTCCGTTCCGAACCAGGCTGTTGTCGGGGCATCCGGTGCCATCTTCGGACTCATGGGTGCCTTCCTCGTGATCCAGCGCAAGCTGGGCGGAAATATGAACGGGCTGCTCGTTCTCGTCGGGATTAACCTCGTCATCGGATTCATCCCTGGAACCAGCATTGCCTGGCAAGCGCACGTCGGCGGCCTCATCGGTGGCGCTCTGGTCGGGCTGATCTACTACAGCACTCGGGGTGTGCGGCAGAAGAAGCTTCAGATCGGCCTCATTACCGCTCTCTCGGTGGTTCTCGTGGCGCTCAGCCTCATTCACTTCGTGATCTGAGCTCTCTCGGCGCGCACTCTCACCGCAACCGGCTAGAATCATGCCTATGGCACGCGAGAAGACGAAGAGCACCCAGACGCCCACGAGCGCACAGCGATCCGGCGAACAGGCCCCTAACCCGGTGTGGTTCAAGCCGGTGATGTTCGGCTTCATGCTCGTCGGACTGATCTGGATCATCGTGTTCTACGTGAGCCAGGGTGCGCTGCCCATTGCCGCACTGGAGTCGTGGAACATCGTCGTCGGATTCGGAATCGCCTTCATCGGCTTCCTGATGACCACTCGCTGGCGCTAGAAGCACACACATCTTCGTCACCCACCTGCCGGCCCGTTCCTCGCGGCCAGGCAGGTGGGTGATTTTCGTTTAAGCCCCAAACAACAGGAAATCCCGGGTCAAAAGTTATTAACACAGTTATTAACACTGTGGACAATTACACCGGTGTAATTATCCCCAGCCTGTGGATAACTATGTGGAGAACCCGGTGGAAACCGTGGATGACTGCCCTTAACCCGTGCCGGGTAGACTTGCCCGCATGTCTTCGAGTGAACTCGCCGCGCCCCAGACGCGCGCGGACAGACGGAGACGATCCGGTCGGCCACCCGGGCGCCCCGTCCCGCGCATCAGCATCATCGGTGTCATCGGAGAACTCCTGATCACAGGCGGAGTTTTGGTGATGCTCTTCCTCGTCTGGCAGCTCTGGCTCAACGATGCTGTCGTTCGTGCTGCGCAGGACAATGAGGCTGCGCAGCTGAGCGAGCAATGGTCGGCGACCCGCCCTACGACTGAGCCGACGCCCACCGAAAATAATTCACAGCCTGTGGATTATGGCGCTCCCGCGATCCTTCCCCAGCCGGGCGACGCCGAGACGTTCGCCATCATGCACGTTCCCCGGTTCGGGCCCGAGTATGCGGCCAAGCTCGCCGGCGGCGTATCGAAGGCTCGAACGCTCGACCCACTCGGAATCGGCCACTATCCCGACACGCAGATGCCCG
>JAZQRG010000522.1:0-4121 GCA_045629445.1 Mycetocola sp.
CGTTGCTCGGTGTCAATGAGCGATGAGGCCTGCTCGCGTCGAGGGAGCCGGACGAGCAGATCCACCCCGAGGCGGTAGATCGCGTTGTCCCAGCCGGAAGCGACCAGCGTGAGCGACAACCCGGCGAGATCGGGGTGCTGGTCGTCGAGCAGACGACGAACGAGCTCCGGTGTGATGTCGACCTCAGCGGGCGGGGTCGTTGCCATGACTCCAGTATGCCAAGCGCGAGTTTTCCGTGCGTCTCAGACGTTCACCGGCGCTTTCGACGGCACCGGTTCATGACGGAGGTAGGTGCGACGGAATTCCCCGGTGCCAGCGGTCAGCGCCCGGAGGTCGATCGCATAACGCAGCAGTTCGGCATCCGGAATCTCCGCGCTGATCTCCGACCGGTCCCCGGTGGACGAGGTGCCGGTCATCCGCCCGCGGCGCGACGACAGGTCGGTCATGACCGCGCCCACATAACTGTCCGGCACCGTGATGGTGACCGCTGACACCGGCTCGAGCAACTGGATCCGAGAGACGGATGCCGCCTCCCGCAGCGCGAGCGCACCGGCGGCCTGGAACGCGGCATCCGACGAATCGACACTGTGGGCCTTGCCGCCCACGAGCGTCACGCGGATATCGACAACGGGAAAACCCGCTGAGACGCCCTTCTGCATCTGCTCCCGAACGCCCTTCTCCACGGACGGCACGTAGTGACCGGGGACAACCCCGCCGACCACCTTGTTGATGAACTCGAATCCGGCACCTCGCTCGAGTGGTTCAACCTCGATGTCGCAAATCGCGAACTGGCCGTGTCCGCCCGACTGCTTGACGTAGCGCCCGCGCGCGGATGCCGGTGCGGCGAAGGTCTCGCGGAGGGGTGTGATCACGTCGACGGTCTGCGGCTTCACGCCCTGGTTGCGGAGCCGATCCAGGACCACCTCGGCGTGAGCCTCGCCCATGCACCACAGGATCAGCTGGTGCGTCTCCGGATTGCGCTCCACCCTGAGCGTCGGATCAACAGCGGCGACCTTTCCCATGCTCCGAGCCAGGGCATCATCGTCGGCGTGTGATGCACCCTGGACGGCAACGGGCATGAGCGGTTCTGGCATGTTCCAGGCGGCCATGAGCAGCGGTCGGTCACGGTCTGACACCGTATCGCCGGTTTCGACGCCGCTGAGCTTGGTGAGCGCACAGATATCCCCGGCGACCGAGTACGGCACCGCGCGCAGGGAGGAGCCGAGTGGTGACTGGAGATGGGTGATCCGCTCGTCGCTGTCGTGGTCCTGGTGGCCGCGTTCGGCCAGGCCGTGCCCCGCGATGTGGACGTTGGTGTTTTCGCGCAGGGTGCCGGAGAACATCCGCACGAGCGCGACCCGGCCGAGGAACGAGTCGATGGTGGTGCGAACGACCTCCCCGACGAGCGGACCCGCCGCGTCGCAGACCGGAATCGCAACCGGTGCGCCGCGGAGGTCGGTGACCGCGGGGACCGGGCGCTCCACCGGGGAGGGGAACGCGCGCGTCATGAGCTCGATCAGTTCGGCGGTGCCGACGCCGGTCTCGGCGGAGGTTGCAAGGACCGGGAAGAACGCCCCGCCGACGACCGCGGTCTCAAGGTCGGCGAGGAGTGTCGCAAGATCGATCTCTTCACCGTCGAGGTACCGGTCCATCAGGGTTTCATCCTCGCTCTCGGCGATGATGCCCTCGATCAGTGCGCCGCGCGCGTCCTCGCTCTCGGCGCGCTCGTCAACGGTAGCGGGCCGGTTTGTGGGGGAGCGGCCCTCGTACTCGGACGTGGTGCGCGACAACAAGCCGAGCAGTCCACTGATCGCCCCTGCCCGGCGGAGCGGGAGATACACCGGAAGGACAGAGCTGCCGAAGGCGTCCTGGCACGCGCCAAGAACCGCCTCATAGTTGGCGCGGGGGTGGTCGATCCGGCTGATAACGACAGCGCGAGGCATCCCCACGGTGTCGCACTCGTGCCACAGCGCCGTCGTTGCGGCGTCGACACCGTCAACGGCAGACACGACGAACAGTGCGGCATCCGCGGCCCTCAGCCCGGCACGGAGCTCGCCGACGAAGTCAGGAAATCCCGGGGTGTCGATCAGGTTCACCTTGATGTCCCCGACCGCGAATGGCAGCACGGAGAGTGTGACCGACCGCTGCTGCGCGACCTCGGACGGGTCGGAGTCGCTCAGCGTTGAGCCGTCGAGAATCGAGCCGATGCGCGTGATCACTCCGGTCGCGGCGAGCAGCGCTTCGGAAAGCATGGTCTTGCCGCCGCCTGACCGGCCGACGAGCGCAATGTTTCGGATGTCTTCTGGTCTGCTCGCAGCGCCCGGAGCGGCATCCGATCGATCGACGTCGCTGCGGGTCGAACCCTTCGCCGATCCGCTCGTACCTTTTGCCGACATGAGCAACTCCCTGCACGTGGGCCGCCTTGTGAGGACCTGACTCGATTCGACACCCTCGGCGGGGCAGTCGGCAAGAGGGCATGGTCAGGTGCCGTCAAATTGCGGCTTGGCCGCCACCTCGGCTCAGGACAATTGTGCGTCGATTGCCCGCCCAACCGTCCTGCCGGAGAAGAGGCATCCGCCGAGGAAGGTACCTTCGAGTGACCGGTAGCCGTGCATTCCGCCCCCGCCGAATCCGCTCGCCTCGCCAGCGGCGAAAAGCCCGGGGACCGGTGTGCCATCGGTGTTCAGGGCTCGGCCGGAGAGGTCGGTCTGGATTCCACCGAGGCTCTTGCGGGTGAGGATGTGCAACTTCACCGCGATGAGCGGGCCAGCCTTCGCGTCGAGGATTTTGTGCGGTGACGCCACGCGGATGAGCTTGTCACCGAGGTACTTGCGGGCCCCGCGGATGGCCGTGATCTGCGGGTCCTTCGAGACATTGTTGTCGAGCTGCCCGTCTCGCAGCCGGATCTCGCGCTCAACCTGGGCGACATCGAGTGGGGCGTCAGGCGCCAGCCGCTGCATTCCCGCGAGAAGGTCTGCCAGCGAGTCGGCGACGACGAAGTCTTCACCCTGATTCTTGAACGCCTCAACCGGACCTGGGGCACCGGGAGCGACGCGCTTGAGAAGGAGCCTCAGGTCCTTGTCGGTGAGGTCGGGGTTCTGCTCGCTGCCTGACAGCGCGAACTCCTTCTCGATGATCTTCTGGGTGAGCACGAACCACGAGTGGTCGTACCCGGTTGTTCGCAAGTGTGCCAGTGTGCCGAGCGTGTCGAACCCGGGAAACAGGGGAGCGGGGAGTCGTTTGCCGGTCGCGTCGAGCCACACCGATGACGGTCCGGGAAGGATCCGGATGCCGTGGCTCGCCCACGCGGGATCGTAGTTTGTGATCCCCTCGGTGTAGTGCCACATGCGATCGCCGTTCACCAGCCTGGCACCGGCGCGCGACGCGATCTCGATGCCACGGCCGTCGACCGATGCGGGCACGCCGGACAGCATGTGGGTCGGCGGAGTACCCAGTCGCGCGGGCCACAGCTCCCGGACGAGTTCGTGGTTGCCTCCGATGCCACCCGTTGTCACAACGACGGCGGAGGCTGACAGCTCGAAGTCCCCGGTTTCTTCTCGAGAGCTTGCCACCCCACGCGCCACAGCAGACGGCACGAGCACGCGACCGGATACTCCTGTCACCGCACCGCCCGTGACCACGAGTTCGTCGACGCGGTGCCGGTGCAGGAGGCGGATACGTCCCCTCGCAACGCCATCGCTCACCCGACGGAGGAACGGAGCGAGAACGCCCGGTCCTGTGCCCCACACGATGTGAAAGCGCGGCACGGAGTTGCCGTGGCCACCGGCGTTGTAGCCACCGCGCTCGGCCCAGCCGACGACGGGGAAAAAGCTGAGGCCCTGGCCGGTGAGCCACGCCCGTTTCTCTCCCGCGGCGAAGTCAAGATAAGCATCGGCCCATCGGCGACCCCAGTCGTCCTCAGGGCGATCGAACCCGGCGCTTCCCGACCAGTCGTTCCGTGCGAGCTCACGAGAGTCGTGAATGCCCATTCGGCGCTGTTCGGGGGAGTCGACAAGGAACAGCCCGCCAAAGGACCACCAGGCCTGGCCACCGAGTGACGACTCCGGTTCCTGGTCGACGAGCAGGACGCTCCGGCCTGCATCTGAAAGTTCGGCGGCCGC
>JAZQRG010000523.1:0-2075 GCA_045629445.1 Mycetocola sp.
CGGGCATGTTCACCGGAAAAGGCACCGGCTGGGGTGGCGCGGAGGTGCGCACCGAAGCGACGGGCTACGGCACCGTTTTCTTCACCGAGGAAATGCTCGCAACCCGGGGTGAATCGATCGAGGGCAAAACTGCCGTCGTCTCCGGCTCGGGCAACGTCGCGATCTACGCGATCGAAAAGGTGCAGCAGCTCGGCGGACGTGCGATTACAGCATCCGATTCATCCGGCTACATCGTCGACGAGGCCGGCATCGACGTCGAACTGCTCAAGCAGGTCAAGGAAGTCGAGCGGCTGCGGATCGCCGCGTACGCCGAGCGGCGGACGAGCGCCAGGTTCGTCTCGGGCGGGAGCGTCTGGGATGTTCCCTGCCAGATCGCACTGCCGTGCGCGACGCAGAACGAATTGACCCTTCGCGATGCCAAGGAGCTCATCGCTCACGGCGTGCAAGCCGTCGCTGAGGGTGCGAACATGCCGTGCCTGCCCGATGCCGTGCACGCGTTCCAGCAGGCCGGTGTGCTGTTCGGTCCCGGAAAGGCAGCGAACGCGGGCGGCGTCGCAACGAGCGCGCTCGAGATGAGCCAGAACGCGTCGCGCCAGCGCTGGACCTTCAGCGACAGCGAAGACCGCCTGCACAACATCATGCGCGGGGTTCACGCATCGGCATACAACGCGGCAGAGCGTTACGGACGCCCCGGTGACTATGTCGTCGGTGCGAACACCGCGGCGTTCGTGAAGGTCGCTGACGCGATGCTCGCCCAGGGCGTCATCTAGCGCTTTCCTTGCGGGATGTCGCTCGCGGCATCCGTTCGCGGGCGCATGCGTGCGCTGGTCGGCCGGAAACGGCTGTTCGCGTGCACTGCTCGGCCAGAAACGGCTGTTCGCGTGTTGCTCGGACAGAAACGGCTGCACTTCTCGCGAAAGAGCGACCCTTTTTGGCCGAGCAGCGGGTGCGAGCGTCCCTAGCGACCGTTTGTGGCCGAGCAAAGGGCGTCTGACGTCAGTGGGTGCACGGGTCACCGGCGGGTCGGCGCTTGCCGAGGGTAGCCGGCCCAGCCGAGCATGCGGAGCCGCCGCTCGATCCGATGCATCACGGCGACCCGATCGGAGAGGTCACCACCGGTGAATTGCAGCGTCTGCCAGCCTTCATCGCCGATGTCATTCGCCCGGCGCACATCGCCTCGCCACTGGCTGGCATCGGTGCGGTGGTGGTCGCCGTGGTACTCAAGCTCGAGCTTCTGCTCGGGGAACGCGAGGTCGAGGTAAACCCAGCGGCGGGAGAGTGGCAGGTACACCTGATAGTTCGGGATCGGGGTTGGCAGGTGACTCAGCGCCAGGTCCACCCGCAGCAGTGATTCCGGGCGGGATCGAGAGTGGTCAGAAGTGAGGTCGAGCGCTCGCCGCAGTACCCGTCGCCCGGCCCGGGAGGAGTAGGCGTCGACGGCGTCGGCGAGTTGCGGGATGCTCGAGCGTGGCGTCTCGTGCCACAGCAGGAAATCGGCGGCAGCAACCAGGTCGGCCAGCTCGAAGAGCAACCCGAGGTCGCACCAGGTGCGCTCGACAGTGGTGACCGGGATGGTCGAGAGCATCGTGACGTCGTCCGGTCCGATGGCCGCGCTGTGTCCGCGCACCCCGCGGCGTCGGGGAGCGCGACCGGGCGTCGGCACCGTGACATCGATTGCCGCATCCGACGAGAGGGGGAGTGGCATGCCGTGGAGCAGCGCCGCCGTCCGATGGCTGATGACCGCGCCCGGCGGCATCCGTGTCGCGAGTGCGCGGCACGTGAGCTCAAGGGTGATGTTCGCCGCGGCATCCACTCGGGTGCCGTGGAACGGAGCGCCCAGGGACCGGTTGCGCATCTGACCGCGGGTGAAGCCGCGGTCGTACGCGTCGGCGACCGAGAATGCGGTGGGCAGTGCTTGCGGCAACGGTTTGCGGAAGGTCACGGTTCGAGGGTGCCGCGCCCGAGTGATGTGCGTCGCGATCACTCTGCGTCTGTGGAGTTCGCAGACGACTCGTCCGCTGGTGGAGGAGTGCGCGAGCCTTGCGGATGCGCTCGCGCTCGGCCAGAAACGGCTG
>JAZQRG010000524.1:0-3302 GCA_045629445.1 Mycetocola sp.
AACGGATCGACGGTATTCGGTCCGGATGCCGCTCGTCGCGTCAGCCCGGAATGGGCGGCGTGGGCAAATGGCGTCGCTGTGCGTGAACTCGACTACCACGACACCTTCCTCGCGGCCGAGTACTCGCACCCCGGGGACAACATCCCGCCGCTCGTCGCTGTCGCACAGCACGTCGGATGCACCGGTAAGGACCTGGTTCGCGGCATCGCGACCGGCTACGAGATCCAGATCGACCTCGTGAAGGCAATCAGTCTGCACGCTCACAAGATCGACCACGTTGCGCACCTCGGCCCATCCGCAGCGGCTGGCATCGGCACGATGCTCGGCCTCGACGTCGAGACGATCTTCCAGGCCGTCGGCCAGGCGTTGCACACGACGACGGCGACACGTCAGTCCCGCAAGGGCCAGATCTCCACCTGGAAGGCACACGCACCAGCATTCGCGGGCAAGATGGCCGTCGAAGCCGTTGACCGTGCCATGCGTGGCCAGACCTCGCCGGAACCAATCTACGAGGGTGAAGACGGCGTCGTCGCCTGGCTGCTTGACGGACCGAACGCGTCGTACGAGGTGCCGCTTCCCGAGGCTGGCGAGGCCAAACGCGCCATCCTCGACAGCTACACGAAGGAGCACTCGGCCGAGTACCAGGCCCAGGCCTGGATCGACCTCGCGCGCAAGCTGCACTCCGAGCACCCGGAACTTCTCGTCCCCGGCGCCATCGAGTCGGTCGTGCTGCACACCTCGCACCACACCCACTACGTGATCGGCTCCGGCGCGAACGACCCGCAGAAGTACGACCCGACCGCGTCGCGCGAAACGCTCGACCACTCGATCCCATACATCTTCACCGTCGCGCTGCAGGACGGAACATGGCACCACGTCGACTCATACTCACCCGAGCGGGCGTCCCGACCAGACACCGTTGAGCTGTGGCACAAGGTTACGACAGAGGAAGACGCCGAGTGGACGCGCCGCTACCACTCGATCGACCCTGCCGAGAAGGCCTTCGGCGGCCGGGTGGAAATCACCCTCACCGACGGATCCACGATCGTCGACGAGATTGCCGTTGCCGACGCCCACCCGCTCGGTGCGAGGCCCTTCGCCCGTGCGGATTACATCGCCAAGTTCCGCACCCTCGCTGAGCCTGTCCTCGAGCCGGAGGAAATCGAGCGTTTCCTCACCACGGTCGAGCGGCTGCCCGAACTCACCGCCGACGAGCTCGGCGGACTGACCATCCAGGCGGCATCCGGTGTTCTCGCCGGTGTCGAATCCCCGAAGGGACTGTTCTAAATGCTGTATGCCAAGACCACTGCCGAAGAGAAGCGCCGGATCTTCCGCGACCGCCTCGCCACCGGTGAGCTGCTCCGTTTCCCCGGTGCGTTCAACCCGCTTTCCGCCCGCCTGATCGAGCAAAAGGGCTTCGACGGCGTCTACATCTCCGGCGCTGTCCTCAGCGCCGACCTCGGCCTGCCCGACATCGGCCTCACCACCCTCACCGAGGTGGCCGGCCGCGCGAAGCAGATCGCGCGCATGACCGAGCTGCCCGCGCTTGTCGACGCCGACACCGGCTTCGGCGAGCCGATGAACGTCGCACGCACCATCCAGGAGCTCGAAGACGCCGGCCTCGCCGGCATGCACATCGAGGACCAGGTCAACCCGAAGCGCTGCGGTCACCTCGATGGCAAGCAGGTTGTCGACGAGTCAACAGCGCTCAAGCGCATCCGCTCGGCCGCCGATGCGCGTCGTGACGACAACTTCCTCATCATGGCGCGCACAGACATCCGTGCCGTTGACGGACTGGATGCCGCCATCGATCGCGCGAAGAAACTCGTCGACGCGGGAGCTGACGCGATCTTCCCCGAGGCGATGCGTGACCTCAGCGAGTTCGAGGCCGTTCGCAAGGCTGTCGACGTGCCGATCCTCGCCAACATGACCGAGTTCGGCAAGAGCGAGCTGTTCACGAGCGCGCAGCTCGCCGATGTCGGCATCAACATCGTCATCTGGCCGGTGTCGCTGCTGCGCACCGCCATGGGCGCCGCTGGCCGCGCGCTCGACACGCTCAACGACGAAGGCAGCCTGACCTCGAAGCTCGGCGAAATGCAGCACCGCGCCGACCTCTACGAGCTCGTCGACTACGAGGGCTACAACCAGTTCGACACCTCGGTGTTCAACTTCACGGTGGCCCGGTAACGCCATGGTCCGGGCAGTGCACGCGGTGGGAACGGGAGCAGCGGTTCTCGTGCTCTCCGCCTGCACTGCCACGAGCCCGGTCGATTCCACCCCGTCGAGCGGTCCGAGCCCGACACCAACGCCCACGGGCTCAACCGTTGTGCTCGGCCAACCGGGCTGCACGCCTGCATCACCGGTCGGCACCGATGTCGACTCCGGCTTCTCTGAAGTCCAGGGCACCGGCAGCGACGGTCACACGCTCTACGGCCTGGTCATGGGTGCGTACCCGTTCCGGGTCAGCGGCGACGTCATCAAGGTGGTCTGGCGGCTCACCGGCGAGGGCAGCGAGCTCACCGCGACACTCACCGACCCCGCAGGAACCCCACGACCCCTGGCCTGGGGTCCGGAGTACCATGGCGGTTCGACCTATGACCGCCCCGGTGGCGAATGGGGCACAGGTATTACTTTCGATCAACCAGGATGCTGGACACTGGACCTGTCCCGCTCAACCGACGGAGCAGCATCCGTGTACTTCGACGTTGCCCCCTGAACGTCACACACCCTCAAAAACCTCACGCAAAGGAGCACGGCATGACAGACACCGACATCAAGAAGGGCCTCGCCGGAGTCGTCGTCGACTACACGGCCGTGTCCAAGGTCAACCCCGAGACCAACTCGCTGCTCTACCGCGGCTACCCGGTGCAGGAGCTCGCGGCGAACTGCAGCTTCGAGCAGGTTGCGTACCTGCTGTGGCACGGTGAGCTGCCAACGGATGCCGAACTTCAGGAATTCGAGGAGGTCGAGCGTTCGCAGCGCGCCCTCGATGACAACGTCAAGGCCGTCGTCGACCTGCTGCCAACGACAGCACACCCCATGGACGTGCTGCGCACCGCTGTTTCGGCGATCGGCGCGACCGATCCGGACGCTGACGTGGCCACCGAGGAATCGAGCCTTCACAAGGCGGCCCGCCTGTACGCACAGATCCCCGCGATCGTCGCGTACGACCAGCGTCGCCGTCGTGGCGATGGCCTCATCCCGCCGCGTGATGACCTCGGCTATTCCGCCAACTTCCTCTACATGACCTTCGGCGAGGTGCCGGAAGAGCCCGTTGTCGACGCGTTCAACGTGTCGATGAT